>CACXBN010000302.1 GCA_902765885.1 uncultured Ruminococcus sp.
AGCTCGCGGCTCTTTTTCTCCGTGATGAACTTCCCGGACTCGACCGCGTCAATCAGCAGCTTCAGCTCCGGCAGCTCGAACAGCTGCGATGTTACATAATATCGGTTTTGAGTGGAACGGACGACTTCAATCGGATACCCGGCATCGATCAGCGCCGCGATATCTTTCTGCGTCGTAATCCGGTTGGGATCGATATTCCACTGCTCCTTCAGAATTTTCGTGATCTGCACAATGGTAATGGGATGATTCTCATCGGTCTCGGTGCGGAGTATTTCGAGAATGCGCAGAAGTCTGATGCGGCTGTCCACTGTAACCCCTCCCCTAAAGCAGAAAAGGACGTATGGAGCTGCGCCAGGGCAAGTCCACCGTCCTTTCCGTGTTTCATGTGTTATGATTATATCATCTCTACAGGATGAATACAACCGCTTTTATCTGTCGAGCTGTTTGTTTTTGTTTACACCTCGCCCAGGTTTTTATTTCAAAGCCGCTTTGTACTCCAACAGCTTTGCGGTCAACTCCACATTATGATCTTCTAATGCCAGTTCAAAGAAGCGATCGAATGATTCTTTACTGATACATTTATTCTTTAAAAGCTCGTGCAGTTCTTCTTTGTTTTCATCATCAAAAATCTCTCTGACGATTTTTACAGCATTTTCATTTTCTGTTTCAGCTGCCTTCAGATAATAATCCCATGACTTCTCAAGGTTTTTATCAAGTCCTGCCAGTCCTGTTTCGAAGAGAATCCCAAGTTTGACCATCTCATCTGGATCCTCAGTTCCGGTTTCAATGAGGTTTAACAAGTCAGACATGCTCTTTTTTTCAAGCTCGATGCACGCTTGTAACATATATCCACTGTTTCCAATAAAATTGCCTTTTTTGTCAATTTCACACTCAAACGAAGAAAGCACCTCTCCTACTATACGCCCATCAGACATCTCAAAAAGTGTTTCGTCTGTAGAACACTCGTCCTCATCGTTTTCCTCGTCCTCATCGTCCTCATCGTTTTCCTCGTTTTCATCGTCCTCATTGTATTCTGCGACATAATGTTGTTCATGTGAAGTTAGGTTCAACTTGCCATTTGAAAAGTCAATGCAATGATACCACCCGGAGTAATCATAATAGTAACAATTGAGATTAAACCTGAAGCCAGCATTGGGTACGGCTCTGGCAAGGGATGCAAAGAGGGTTTCTTCATCACTTGAAAAAGAAGAGTCCCAGCCGATTGTATACTCCAACCATTCGAATATGTCTGTCATCGGATCTCCGCACAGCATGCCAAACAACAGCTCTGAAATAATCTTTTGTCTTTTATTACCCGAAAAGCCACCGTCAGTATCAACAAATCCTTGCATACTTCACGTTCATCCTTTCTTATGATTTTGATATCATCAAGTTGCAATGATCTTATTTGTAATCTTATCATCTGGAATGTTGGATTGCTACATCATCAGGTCTATAAGGTTGCTGATTTCCAGCAAATATCTCAATTATCATTCATCCTCTTCGTCTTCGCTGCCATTGGCCTCGTTCATTGCGAGGGTCTGGGCGATGTCCGAATAGTCAATTTCTCCGTTTCCGTTCCAGTCGATCAGGGGAATATCAAACATGTTTTACACCTACCTTTTCAGTATTAGTCCCGCCAGTATTCTTCAATTTCTTCATCTATATAGTGATATTCTTTCTGCGTCAGCTCTCCACCAACAATTTCAAATGTCACATCATGAACCATGTCACCGTCAAGCTCCTGACATGAAAAGCAGCAGTCAACATCTGGATAATACTTCTTCAATCCTTCTATTATTGTTTGTGATGCCCGAGCAGGGCTTCCATAGTATTCATAATCATCCAAGTATATTCCCCTGCCATCTTCATAAAACTCACATGAAATCTCGTTGTGAATCTCCTCTTCCTTTACAGACGCTGTCCTATCCCAGATGGAGTCTATCCCGCCGTAATAATTATATAAACATTCAGATATGATTAACGCAATACGGTCTTTTCTGGTGCTCCACACCTCTGCAGGTTTGTTCTCCCATAATTCAACTCCTTCATTTCTGGAAAAAGTACTCACAATAAAACTCCTTCACAAAGCATTAATGAATCACCAAAAGCAGCCACTATAAGACGATTGGCATTATTGCCCGAACTGAGCGATGAAGTCGTCCTCCGAAAGAATCGGAATTCCAAGCTCTCTGGCTTTCATATTCTTGGAGGAGGTTGAGGTCACATCGTTGTTCACGAGATAGCTTGTCTTCTTCGAGACGCTGCCCGCGACCTTGCCGCCGTTTG
>CACXBN010000303.1 GCA_902765885.1 uncultured Ruminococcus sp.
AAACAAGTATAACACATACCTCCGGGAGTTACAAGAAATTTGGAAAAATATGGCTTGTTAAAAAAGCTCCACTCCGATGATGATTCGGAATGGAGCTTTTGTGTCACGGCTGCCTTACCTTTTCCATGGCAAAGTCTTTTGCCGCACCTTTTCTTCCCTTGATATTGAGCATCTGAGCATAGAAGTAATCCATATCAAAAGGTATGTTTTTTGCCTTGAGTGCTTTTCTTATTGCGTATATGGTCCTTCTTGACCAGTTTGATGTTGTGAAGAGAATGACTTTTCCGACCATTGATGTATCGAGATTATCAACGTATTCTCTGAGACGGTTGTCCATAGTGTTCGCATACGGTGCGCCTCCAAGGAAAAGCAGATCGGTGTATTCTGAAAGTCTTGGTTCTGTTTCCACAGACAGAGCAGCAACACCCGCACCTTCTGCGATTGCTTCAGCAATCGTTTTTGTGTGACCGAGTTTTGAATAATATCTGACAGCGATTCTCATTGAGCCGCCTCCTCGTGAGTTTCGAATCCGTATATTTCATCAAGGATATCATAAAGTTCGGTATACGGGGCGGTTGTGACACCGACTGTTTCTCCGAATTCGAAAATCTGACCTTTGCCCTCGGCTTCCGGCCATTCCTTAAGGCCGTCTCCGTTGGGATCTCCCGTTTTTATGAAGTTTATGAAGTACTTGTGCATCTGTTCTGACAGGGCCCTGTCTTTTTCGTCATACAGGGAAGAGTCTGCGGGAATATTTCCATACAGATATACTTCCTCGCCTCCATGCCATGTTCCGAGTCTGCCGTTTGACTTAGTGAAATAATAAAGGTATACGGGGATATCATTGTCAACGGCCTGTCTCTCCCAGCACCAGTGTCCATATGTGAAAAGGACAGCGGTATACAGGTCAGCCCAGTTCTGTCTGGCTTCGGCATCATTTCCGGCAGGATAGAGTTTCAGAATCCTTGAGGCATACGGCTCTTCAAACGATGCCATGACTTTCTGCTCGTAATTTGCCATGTTGGCCTGTCCGAACAGGATGAACGGACCTGACTCATCCTTGTTGAATCCCTGAAGCTGTGCTTCTTCATTGTGAATGCCTTTTTTGTATGATTCATACGGAGATTCCGTCAGCACATATCCGTCAACCGTAATATGATGATGAGAGTTCAGTTCCGAAACGATTTTTTCGGCAGGCAGGTTTCTGAGCTCTTCAATAGATGAAACACTTAATTTTTCCTTTGTTTTCCGTGATGCTTCAAAGGCATCTTCCAGGGTTCTGAACGAATGTGCGGGTTCCGGAGATGTGACCGTGGAGCTTTCACCGACTGCGCGTCTGAAAAGTCCTTTGGCAAGAGGAGACGTACAGAGGGCGGTGACACACGCGGAGCCTGCGGATTCTCCTGCAATCGTTACATTGTCCGGGTCTCCGCCGAACGCGCTGATGTTCTCTCTGACCCACCTGAGCGCCATAATCTGGTCAAGTAAACCGTAGTTTCCTGTTGTTCCGTTCACGGATTCGCTTTGCAGTTCCGGGTCTGCAAAGAATCCGAAGATCCCGAGCCGATAGCCCATATTGACGGCAATCACTCCGTCTCTGGCGAGGCCCTCGCCGCTGTAGTCGTCATACCACGGCTGGCCTGTCTGGAGAGAACCTCCGTGAATGAAAACAAGCACTGGAAGATTGACGACTTTTCCTGCGGGTTTCCAGATGTTCAGATAAAGTGAGTCTTCACTTGCCGCTTCCATGTAATTGTCGTCAAGCGATATTTTATAATCGTGATATCCTATAATTCTCGCAAGGGACGAGTAAATGGGAAGATTCTGTGTCTGCATTGACATTGGAGCAAAATGATCAGCCGCCAAAACTCCTTCCCATGGGTCAGCAGGTTCCGGCTCTTTCCAGCGCAGATCTCCTACCGGGGGCTTTGCATACGGAATTCCCGCATACACTTCGACCTTGCCGTCTTCGGTGATAACTCCAGTTACATCTCCCCGGACCGTGTGGATGACATCCGTAATCCCTCCCGTAGGTCCGCTTACTGCCGGAACAAGCTGTACCGGCGGCCATGAAATCCAAAGGATTGCGACAAATACCAGAAGAAGAACGATCCAGCTGATAAATCTCAAAAGTCTCCCTGAATCGTTAAGCACTCTGAGTCTGATAACTATGAAGCCTATGACGGCTCCTGCAGCAAGTATCCATCCGATTATAGTATGTCTGCCCAGCTCAAGAACCGCAAAGAAAAGCAGTGTTATGATTATAAGAAGTGCAGGCCATAATATTCCGCGTGTTTTTTTGTCTTTTGTCATATTCTTTTACCTACCTGATATTGAAAGATGCGATATAAAATGTATCATCGGGAACGATTATTCCGGGATCCTCAACCGAAATGAGAGCGGTCATGCCTTTCTCCTCGATTCCGAGAACGAAATGACACATAGCGATTCCCATATCTATTTTCTGAATATCCCAGCCCGAATCATTACGGTATCCTCTGGCGCTTTTTTCATAAAAGTGGACCGTGTTATTTCTGACGACCAGTCTCCACGGCTGTCTGTTCACTGCTGAAGGCGCCAGCCTGACAAGTTCGAACACATCTCCGAATCTCTCGGAATCTTCGGAACCTAGTGAGTTTCCGAAATTGTCTGTGAAGAACAATTCACTGCGTTCAAGTCTCGAGTCTGCCTTGATTCCTTTTCGCATAATGCTTTCTCTGAGAGACATTTTCAGAGAAGGATATCCGATAGGGGAGACACATGGCATCACTTCTCCATCTTCCAGTCCCGCTGCCTTCTCAAAAGCGCCGCGGTCCATTGTGCCGGCTATCCATGTGGTGCCTATTCCCAGCGTTTCCGCACAAAGCACGAATCTTTCGAATGAATATCCGAAGGCTTCCTCAGCGTGAGCCTGTCTAAGCGTTTTGCCGGCTACCCACGTATCCGTGCCGACGATTACCGGAGAGGAAAGTCCTTTCTCTTTTGCATCCAGGATTTTAAAATCGACTTTGATGCCGTATGGATTCTCCGCATTTTCAAAACATTCTCTGAGTTTTTTAAGGTCTTCGTTTTTCAGAGGACTGCCGTCAAATGTCCTAACGCTTCTTCTTTTTTTAATTGTTTCATATAAGTTCATGATCATATGAGACCTTTCGTCCAGATAATGAGATCATCTTCTGACACCGTGCCGCTGAGCCTTTTTCCGTCATCGACTGATGCGCCCGGTCCTGTAAGTGTTCTTATACGTTCTGCTGCCTTCAGCGTATCGTTTCCCCCGGAAGTGCAGAACGGGATGATCTTTTTGCCGCTGAAATCATATGTGGTAAGAAAAGTGTCGACTATGCTCGGCTCTCGTCCCCACCATACGGGAAATCCTACAAAAACGGTATCGTACTTCGACATGTCTCCGATCTTATATGCAACTTCCGGTCTTGAACCGGGATCTGACATTTCAACAGTGCTGCGGGAATTTTTGTTCCTCCAGTCGAGGTCTTCGGCCGTGTAAGGGACGACAGGCTTGATTTCGAACAGATCCGCATTCTCCGCGTGAGCAAGCTCTTTTGCTACTTTTTCGGTAACTCCGCTTGCTGAAAAATAAGCAACCAAAACATTTTTCATTATATTATTCCTCCGTTATGCATCGATTTCTTTTTGATTTTCAGTTTTCAGTCGTTTCATAATTCATCTTTTATATTGTTTCTACTCCGTGCGACATGTATGCCTGTACATCGAATTTTTCATTCATTGCAGCGTTCTTCCGATTCGTTGTCTTCTCCGTCATAATCTTCGCCTGTTGCCCAGTGAGCGAGTCTGTGAAGGATCGGCCACAGAGCCCTTCCGTGTTCAGTCAGTGAGTATTCTACCCTCGGAGGTATTTCAAGATATTGTTTCCTTATTATGATGCCGTCAGCTTCAAGCTCTTTGAGCGATGATGAAAGCATTGCGTTTGTTATTTTGCCCGTTTTTTTAAGGATATCATTGTATCTTTGAGTTCCGTCAACATACAGAGCGCATATGATCCTGATTTTCCATCGGCCTCCCAGCAATGAAAGCGCCTTTTCCAGCGGACACAGATCGGAACAGGGACAAAGTTTAGTGTTTGTTTTGTTTTCCATAATCAAATAATCTCCATAATTCTTAAGCTATATACTACTATATATTTATATAAGAGTCAATATGAAAAAAATACTTAATATCCAAACTTTTTGTTAACATTTTCATAGAAAGTGAAATGTCGTAAGACACAAATATATTTTACTTTGGAGGAAAACAATTCATTTCTAATATTGATTAAAAAAGGAGATTTTTGTATAATGTCTGTAATATTGAAATTTGTGCCAAAC
>CACXBN010000304.1 GCA_902765885.1 uncultured Ruminococcus sp.
ATCGCGTTCCTTGTACCACTCTTTGTATTTATCACCGCTGTTGACCATGCGGATTATCTTCTCTGCCTCTCTGGTCATGAGAGAATCGATGCTTCCGAGGCACCAGAGCTCGAATCTGTTGAACAGTTCGTTTATGAGGTCAGTATCGGATATCCCGTCGTCTGTCTCGGTTTTTATGTAATAAAAGAGATATGTCACCTGATTCAGAATGTATGTGTAATTCTCTTTGTTCACATATCTTGATGTACAGAATTTTTTGATGATCTCGGGAACTATTCCCGATCCTATTTCGATCCTGTCGTTATCCTTCAGGGCAGTTGTCCTTGTGACGGAAAGTTCCTTTGCCTCCTCTGCGGAAAGCGTAAGTCCGTATTCGGACGAGAACTCATTTAATGCAAGAATCTCGCTTTCTATCGGAACAGGTGAAAATCTTTCGATTGGGACCAGTGAATTCATCTTTTCTCCTTCTGCGGAACAGCCTCGAGCATTTTTATGCTGACGCCCTTTTCCATAAAGTTTCTTTCGTACTCGGTAATAATATTGTTTCCCGCTCTTTCCGAAGAATGCAGGTCTCTCGTTTTGAACGTTATCTGGTATCCCGCTTCTCCGAGCATCTCGAGAGTGTAGTCGAAAAGTTCTTCATCGTCCGTTTTGAACGAAAACGAGGCTCCGTCCGCAAGAACTCTCATATACTCGCCGAGGAACTGAGGAGTCGTAAGTCTTCTCTTGGCGTACTTGTTTTTTCTTGTCCACGGATCGCTGAAATTCGCGATTATCCCTGAAAGAGATCCGTCGGGGAGGGATGCGACTATATCAGCGGCATCACCGATCACGAAACGCACATTTCCTCTTTTTTCGGGAGAAATTTCATATTTTTCACCGGTAGGATGGAGAATTCCGTTTTCATCCATCCATCCGCCGTTGTAGCCGAGCCTGCCGAGATTTCTCGACACCGCATATTTTTCCATTGCAACAAGAGCCACATCACCGATTCTCTCGACGGCAAGGAAGTTCTTGGACGGCTCTCTCATTGATAATTCGCGGATGAAGTCACCCTTGCCGCAGCCTACTTCCATGATTACCTCGCTGTCATTCGCAAATTCCGTTTTCGGGTCTTTTCTCCCGCCTTCTGCAGGTATGGTATATATAAGATCCGACAGTGCTGCGAGTCTTTCGGATCCGTGACGTTTTTTTCTTACTCTCATACTTGATTATTTCCTTGTTTTTTGATAGAATCATGAGAAAGAGCCGTTTGCTCTTGTTTTGGCATCGTTTACCGTAAAATTATACCACATGACGAGGTCAAAATCCATAATTCGATATAAAAGTGAGGTGAGCGATTTTGGAACTGGATCTTTTCGAAAAAGAACTTGAAAAGGCCCTGGTCGACCGTGGGATACGCGCTGAATCCGCGCACAGACACATAACTAATCTTCATCGCTCTCTCACCGATGATGATAAGTCCGAGATAGAATCCCTTAAATCAGCAGACGAGATCGGGAAGCTGGCTGACAGCATAGTCGCGGCCTCGAGAAGACCCGATGTAGCCGTCACAAAAAAGGAAGAAATAGAAGAATACATTCAGAAAGAAGAACAGGAAGACAAAAACACCGCCTCCCCTGTAAAGTCCGCCGAAAGCACTAAGGCCCAGGATGCACCGGAAGAAAAGCATTTCTCGTTTAACACCCTCTTCGATCCGGAAAACAGAGGTGTGCTCGTTTTCTGGATAGGACTTATAGTGACACTTCCCATCACCCTCTTCCTTCTCGGAATCATTCTCGGACTCTTTGCTGCCGTTTTTGCGGTCCTCATAGCGCTTATCGTCGGACTGCTTGTCGCAATGGTCGCAATAGTTGCGGTAGGTGCCGTCGTTGCCCTGGCAGGCATTATATACGGTGTAACACAGCTGTTCCCGTTTACTTATGCGGGGCTCTATGAAATAGGCCTTGCACTGTTCGTGATAGGAGTTGTTATGCTCGCAGCCCTCGCCTTGTACAATGTGGCAATAAGATTCCTGCCATGGGTAATAAAGAAAGTGTCCGTGCTGTTCCTCTTTGTATGCAAAAAGCTGAAAGAGCTGTTCATCTATACGAAAAGGAAGGTGTATAACGCATTATGAAACCTACTTCAATCGTATCGATAGTCATAGCAGTCATTTTGATAATAGCAGGACTTGTTATATGCAATGTGGCTTCCAAAAAGGCAGAGGCAAACGGAGAGAACCTGTTTGAAGCATCGTTCAAAGCCAAGGAAGGCAGACACGTAGATATCACTGGTCTTGAAACAAAGACCATAGAACTGAAGTTTGATAGAGCCGAAGTGAATATCCTTGCTTCGGAAGATGAAAGCATGTATGTTGATTTCATAAACTTCAACACGAATTACTACGCTCTCACATCCCCTTCTTCAAAGCTTTCTTTCAATGAGAAAGCAAGCATAAGATCCGTACTGAATTTCTGGGAAAACGGTTTTGATTTCAGGGGTATGAGATATTTCGTCAACCGTGATTTCTTTAAGAAAGATAACGGCGAGGAAAAGACGATCAACATCCACATTCCCGAATCCTACAGCCTGACGGAGATCAATATAGAATCAAACGACTGCACTCTCAACATAAGCAACGTCTTCCTCACGGCTGCCGTGGAGATTACCTCCAAGGAAGCAACGGTTTCTGCGGAATCTTCGATGATCGAATCATTGTCGATAGGCTCAAAAGAAGCTATAGGAAACAAGTTCACCATTTCTTCAAAGAAGTGCCTGTTCGGAAAGATCAACTTGTATGCGGATAATATCTATCTCGACATTCTTGAGGCAGACAGACTTGACAGCCTGGTGCTTAACAGCCGCAACGGGAAAATCAATCTCGATATTCCCGATGATATCTCGATAAATGCCGACACATCGGGAAATCTCGAATACAACGGCAGAATGACTGCGGCTCCGTTCACACATACTCCGGACGACCCGTTCGGATCTGTGGAGCTTAAGTGCACAAACAATCCGATCTCTATCACGACATATACGGTATCAAGATTACAGCCTGAAGACACAGAAGCGGAAACATCCGAAACTTCAGATAATGTTTCCGGGACAACAGACGAAAACAACTAAATAACAAATACTCAAAATGCCCTCCCGAACACTGCGGATAAGGGCATTTTTTGTATACCGTTCATTTATATATACAAAACCAGTTGTATGCATAATGACAGTTTTACAAATGGCAAACCGAGTTTTTTTTGTAAAATTAACATATATATGTCTGACTGATACTTGATTTTCATTATCAAAAATGATATATTGTCATTGTCATTGGAAAAGACATATTTTTCAGGAGGTTAATGATGAAAAAAGTATTAAGTATTTTCCTGTGTCTCGCACTGCTTCTCGGAACTGTTGCAATTCTTGCGTCCTGCGACAGCACAAGCGGTAACAAATTCAGAATCGCAATTGTCACTGACGTTGGTCAGCTCATGGACAAAGGATTCAACCAGGGAACATATGAAGGTGCAAAAGCTTATGCTGAAAAGCACAACATTTCCTACAAGTACTACCAGCCGGCAAACGGCAGCGATGCTACAGACAATGACCGTATCGATGCCATGAAACAGGCAATCAACAACGGTGCCGAAATCATCGTTGCTCCGGGCTTCCTTCAGGCAAAAGCAATGGAAACAGTAGCAAAAGAAAATCCTACTGTAAAATTCGTGTTTGTTGACGGTTGGGCACTCGGCCTTGACAATGTAACTGCTATAGTTTACAAAGAACAGGAATCCGGATATCTTGCAGGTTATGCTGCAGTTATGGAAGGATACACCAAGCTCGGATTCACAGGTGGCGGCGGCGGTACTAACCCTGCTGTTAACCGTTTCGGCTACGGCTTCCTCCAGGGAGCTGAAGACGCTGCAATCGCTAAAGGCGTTGACGTAAGCGTAAGATACAGCTTCAAATACGGTGACACGTTCTCCGCATCAAACGAACTCCAGACTCAGATCGCAAGCTGGTATGCAGCAGGCACAGAAGTAGTATTCTCCTGCGGCGGTTCCATGTTCCAGTCAGTTAAATCAGCTGCCGGCGAATATGAAAACGCTAAGATCATCGGCGTTGACGTTGACCAGTCCGGAGAATCCACAAAGGTTATTACATCCGCTGTTAAAGGTCTTGCAGTATCCGTAGAAAAAGTTCTCGGACAGTTCTTCGACGGCAAATGGGATACCGAACTTGCTAATGTAGCTCAGAACCTCGGTGCAGCTGAAGATTCAACAGGACTTCCCACAGATACATGGCGTCTTGAAAACTTCACAGTAGACCAGTACAATGAACTCTTCAACAAGATCAAGAGCGGTGAAATAGTTCCCATCGCTGAAGTTCCTTCAGATGTAACTGCAGGCTGGACAAGAGTCACAGTATCAGTAGAAGAATAATTCAGTAAGTTCTAGGGATGGCTATTACGCCATCCCTTTTTCTTATAAAAACTCCTGAAAACCCAAAAATTCATAGCCAGAGAGAGTTTGATTATGCAAAAGGAAAACACAAATACTGCAGAAAAAACGGTTTCCGACTACCCATATGTTATAGAGATGAGAAACATCACCAAAGAGTTTCCGGGTATTATAGCCAATGACAATATTACCCTGCAGCTTAAGCGCGGTGAGATACACGCGCTCCTTGGTGAGAACGGAGCCGGAAAATCCACACTCATGTCTGTCCTGTTCGGCATATATCAGCCTGAAAAAGGACAGATACTCAAAGACGGAAAAGAAGTTAAAATCAACAATCCCAATGATGCAAATGCTCTCGGAATAGGAATGGTCCATCAGCATTTCAAGCTGGTCGACGTGTTCACGGTTCTTGACAACATCATTCTCGGAGTCGAGCCTAACACACTCGGTTTTCTCAGAAAGAAAAAAGCCCGTGAAAAAGTGATGGAGCTGTCAAAGAATTACGGACTCAACATCGACCCGGATGCCCTTGTTGAAGATATAACAGTCGGTATGCAGCAGAGAACGGAAATTCTCAAAATGCTTTACCGTGACAATGATATCCTGATTTTTGACGAACCGACCGCTGTTCTGACACCTCAGGAAATCACCGAGCTTATGCAGATCATAAAAGGTCTCGCAAAAGAAGGAAAATCGATACTATTCATTTCCCACAAGCTCAATGAGATCATGAGCATTGCCGACAGATGCACCGTTCTCAGAAAAGGAAGATATGTCGGTACGGTTAATGTTGCAGAGACCACCAAGGAAGAGCTTTCCAACATGATGGTCGGACGAGAAGTTAAATTCTCCGTTGACAAAGCTGAAGCAATTCCCGGTGAGAAGATACTTGAAGTTAAAAACCTCACCGTCAAAAGCAAACTGCATAAGAAGAACGCCGTGAACAACGTATCTCTTGATGTCAGAGCGGGAGAGATCGTATGTATTGCGGGAATCGACGGAAACGGGCAAAGCGAATTCGTATATGCTCTTACGGGACTCGAAAAACCTGAACCGGGAAGCGTTATCATTCTCGACGGTGTGGACATTACAAAAAAATCGATAAGATTCAAGAACACACACGGAATGAGCCATATTCCGGAAGACAGGCATAAATACGGACTCGTCCTCGACTACTCTCTCGAAGAAAACCTTGTGCTGCAGAGATATTTCGAAAAGGACTTCCAGAATCACGGGTTTATCAGATTTGATAAGGTAAGACAGTATTCGGAAGACCTTATAGACGAGTTTGACATACGCTCGGGTCAGGGACCTTTGACACCGGCCAGAGGAATGTCCGGAGGAAACCAGCAAAAGGCAATAATTGCGAGAGAAATGGACAGAGAGCATAAACTGCTGATCGCTGTACAGCCGACAAGAGGCCTGGACGTAGGTGCCATAGAATCCATACACAAACAGATAGTAGAATCCAGAGATTCAGGCACGGCAGTTCTGCTCATCTCCCTCGAACTTGATGAAGTAATGAATCTCTCAGACAGGATCCTCGTTATGTATGAAGGCGAGATCACAGGTCACCTTGATCCAAAGACCACGACCATTCAGGAACTCGGTCTTTACATGTCAGGAGCCAAGAGAGACGACGGAAAAGCACATGGGGAAGGAGGAGTTGAATAATGAAAAAAACACAAGAAAAAAAGCAGAAAAAAGACTCATCGTTCCTCACCAAACCCGGTGTTAGATCCGTCATAGCCGCTCTTATATGTATACTCGGCGGCCTTATCGTAGGTTTTATCGTACTTCTCCTGCTTGCGGTATTTTCAAACGATATAAGCTTCGGAGAAGCGTTTACCGGTATCGGAAAGATTCTCCTAGGTCCGTTTGCAGCCGGAAACAGCAGCAATATATTGTTCCAGATAGGAAACATGCTCTTCCAGTCAACTCCGCTTATAATGACCGGTCTCTCAGTTGCCCTCGCATTCAAAACGGGATTGTTCAATATAGGCGCCTCAGGTCAGTACCTTATGGGGGCCATGGGTGCTCTTCTCGTATCACTGTCCATTCCGACTGATGTAATTCCCTCCTGGATCGTATGGATACTTGCACTTCTGGCAGGAACCGCGCTCGGCATGCTATGGGGTGCGATACCTGGGTTCTTCAAAGCCAGATTCAATGTAAATGAAGTCATCGTATGTATCATGACCAACTGGATAGCCGCAAATATTGTCTCGTGGGTATTCAAAGATTCCGTACATATCAATGTGGAAGAAACAAAAGTAAACTTCATTCACAAAACATCATTCAACGGTGTTGAGACTGCAAAGCTTGGGCTTGACAAGGTCTTCCCCGGATCATATATGGACATCAGCATCTTTATAGCAATCATAATAGCCATTCTGCTGTATGTCATGCTCAACAAGACTACATTCGGATACGAACTCAAGGCATGCGGATACAACAAGAATGCATCCAAATATGCTGGCATGAGCGAAAAGCGCAACATAGTGCTGTCGATGGCAATAGCCGGCGGACTTGCCGCATGCGGCGCAGCTCTCTGGTGCCTCAACGGTTCTCAGGACTTCAAGTGGAATACATACCTTACCCTTCCCGCTGACGGTTTCAACGGAATTCCCGTTGCGCTCCTTGCAAGCAACCATCCGATAGGTGTTGTCTTCTCGGCAGTCTTCCTCAAGTACCTCAGCCAGGGCGGATCTAACCTCGCTGCCCAGACATCTTTCAACGAATATGTTTCCCCGCTCATTATTGCGGTGATCATATATTTTGCGGGAGCCTCAAAATTCATCAAGGATCTTCTCGCAAAGAAAGCAAAGGTCAAGGTTGCTGCAAAGGATCCTACAAGAGAGCACCTGCCTGATAACACAATTTCCACAGAAAGCAGTTCCGGTGCAAAACCATCGGAGGTCACAGATAACCCGGATATTGTTTCAGAATCTCAGGAAGGAGGTAACAAAGAATGATTTTCCTTCTTCAGAAAACTCTTATCTTTACGATTCCTCTTCTTATTGTAGCGCTTGCAGGAATGTACGCAGAACGAAGCGGCATCATCAATATAGCTCTTGACGGTATCATGATATTCGGTGCTTTTGCAGGAGCTCTCACTGCCTTCTTCCTCAGAGAGAATCCCTTCTTTGTTGACCACAACCAGCTGACATTCATTCTGTCAATGCTTGTTGCTACGATTTCCGGAGCTCTGTTCTCTCTGCTGCTTTGTTTCTCGGCCATTAAACTGAAGGCGGATCAAACGATAGCAGGAACGGCTCTCAACATGCTGGCACCGGCTATTGCGCTCTTCTTCATAAAAATATACTTTGAAAAAGACATGCTTGAGATGCCGAGCGCGCCGAACGGAAACGGTGATCCCACAGACTTCGGATATGCCCTGTTAAACAATGACATAGACAATCCGGTCGGCAAGGTTCTGTTTGACAAAGCTTATATTTCCACATTTATTGCGCTGGCGCTCTTCATCCTTTTGTCTGTGATCATATACAAGACAAAGACCGGTCTGAGACTCCGCTCATGCGGTGAGCATCCGCAGGCTGCAGCCAGCGTAGGCATAGACGTCAACAAGATGAGATATCTCGGAACGACGATCTCGGGTGCTTTGGCAGGTCTCGGCGGCTACATTTACATTGCGACTGTAGCTAACGGAACAGCTACGGATGCAGTTGCCGGAATGGGATTCCTTGCGATAGCAATCATGATATTCGGTAACTGGAAACCTCTCGGAATTGCTCTCGGAGCCCTCCTCTTCGGCTTCCTGA
>CACXBN010000305.1 GCA_902765885.1 uncultured Ruminococcus sp.
CAACGCCGAGGAACTCAAGGGCGGCAGGGATAGCTTCATCAAGGAGGCCCGCAAGGCGGTCAAGCTGCGGAAGCTGAACGCAGTCGTACAGGTCTGGGATGTTTTCTATGAAAATGAAACGGCCTACCTTGTGATGGACTACGTCGAGGGTGTGACGCTGAAACACCACCTGCTGGAAACGCGCAAAGCTCTGAGTGAGGAGGAGTGTGTGCACCTGCTGATGCCTGTGATGAAGGATCTGGAAGAGGTCCACGCCCGGGGAATCATCCATCGGGATATCAGTCCGGACAACCTGATGCTGCAGCCTGATGGGACGCTGATGCTGCTTGACATCGGCGCGGCAAAGGACCTGAGTACCGGAAGCGGACTGTCCACAATTCCAGTGGCCAAGCACGGTTTCAGCCCGTTGGAGCAGTACGCGACAGGAGGCAGCATCGGCCCTTGGACGGATGTATACGCAATGTGTGCCACGATCGTTTACTGCGTGACAGGGACGCTCATTCCGACACCGATGGATCGGATCAGCGGTGAGGAGCTTGACCTGAGGGGCATCTCCTCGTCTTTTGCAGAAGTGCTGAAAAATGGCCTTGCGATAAACCCGGAAGACCGCATACAAAACGTAGGCGAACTGCAGAAACAGCTTCAGGCGGCGCTGCAGGGTAAGGGTGAAAGCACACAAAATGAAACAGAGCATCAGGACAACGATGCTTTGGAGACAGAACGCCTGGAGAAAGACTACCAGCATGCTATAGCGCTCATGGCATGGAATGACACCAGCTGCCTTCTTTCGGCGCAGAATACTTTTTCCGCATTGGGACAATACCGGGACTCGGAAGCGATGGCTGAGAGGTGCAAAGAGTTAATCAAAAGCATGACCGAGCAGGATAACCAGACTGACGAACACAGCACCCATTCGGAAGATACAAGTAACAACAACGGCGGAGGCGGCAAGAAGACGGTTCTTACAACAATACGGAAACACAAATGGACTGCAGCCGCGACTGGTTTTGTCGTCCTTGCTCTTGTGCTTTCTGCAAAAATTGTTCCGCTTGAACGCTCCTACAGAAAAGCGGATGCTCTGATGTCAGGAGAATACTATGCGCAAGCATTCAATGAATTCAGCGCTTTGGGAAACTATAGAGACTCGTCAGAGCGTGCACAGGAGGCGCTCGATGCGATAAACGAAGAGAAATATCTTCGAGCAAAAAGACTGCTGAGAGAAGGGAAAAACCAAGAGAGCGCAGGATTATTCAACAGTCTGGGCGATTATAAAGACAGTCAATCTTGTGCAAGAGAAGCAGAATACTTATATGCGAATGAACTTTTCGAATCTGCTGACTACGAGAATGCAGCTGCAGCGTTCAAGACGCTGGGAAACTATAAAGATGCTGCGGTTCGACTCCTGGAAGCCAACTATCAATATGCACTTGCGTTAACGGCCTCGGAAGATTGGAAGGCAGCGACAATCGTTTTTAATGAATTGGGAGATTATCAGGACAGCCCGGAGCAATATGATGAGGCATGTTACCGGTATGGTCTCGAATTGCTTGACGGAAAAGAATACAAAAGTGCAGTTGGTTATTTTCGCGCACTTGGGGATTATAAGGAAAGCAGAAATAAAATGCGCGAGGCACAGTATGCCTATGCCTGTGAAAACAACAATGATACGGACGTGACGACCTATACGTATTTGAAAGAGCTCTCAGATTCAAATTACAAGAATTCAAAAGAGATGTACAGATCTCTGTATAACTGGAGAATTGAGCTTGTCGCATGCAACACAAATCGAAATGACGACAAAACGATCGAGACATCGGTCAGCCGATATGCCGAGTATCTGTGCTTTGACTTCAAGCTTTTGGGGGGACCGCCGGGAGGAAAAGTCACTCTGACACATCGGACATGTTGGCCAAGCGGGAGCGTGGTCGCTTCTGACTGGTATTGGGAAAACGTAAGGGCAGGGGAAACTTTCGGCCTCCATTGGGAGGACGGACTGGATGGAGTCTGGGGAGGTACATTGAGGATTCGCGTTTATGACCAGGCCACCGACGAATTGCTCGGAGAAGCCTCGGTAAAAATAACCACATAGGCTGTTGTTCAGCGGAGAGCGCGCAAAGAATTACAAGAAAACAGTAAGGCGGTTTGCTATGGACTTCACACGTTGCTATTCCTGTATGCAGGAATTGAACAGATCTGACAGCCGGTGCTCACACTGCGGCTGTGACAATATTACTGTTGCAAAAGCACAGCCATCACATGCGCTGCCCTGCGGTTACCTTCTTCACGGGAAATATGTAATTGGGAAAACGCTGGGCCAGGGGGGCTTCGGCGTGACCTACATAGGTTGGGATCTTGCCTTGGAAACCAGAGTCTGTATCAAGGAGTATTTCCCGGCTGGCGCCGCCATGCGCAGCAGCACCATGAGTACCTCTGTTACCTGGAGTGGCGGAAGTAACGCTGAGGAACTCAAGCGCGGCAGGGACAGCTTCATCAAGGAAGCACGTAAAGCAGCCAAGCTTCGGAAGTTAAGCGGGGTGGTACAGGTCTGGGATGTGTTTTTTGAAAATGACACAGCTTACCTGGTGATGGACTACGTTGAGGGAGTGACGTTAAAGAACCACCTGATACAGACACGTAAACCCCTGAGCGAGGGAGAATGCGTGCGTCTGCTTGCACCTGTAATGAAGGACCTGGAAGAAGTCCATGCGCGTGGAATCATTCACCGCGATATCAGTCCGGACAATCTGATGCTGCGGCCGGATGGAACGTTGGTACTGCTGGATATCGGCGCGGCAAAGGATCTGAGTACTGGAAGCGGACAGTCTTCCATGCTGGTGGCAAAGCACGGATTCAGCCCATTGGAGCAGTATGCCAGCGGCGGAAAGATCGGCCCATGGACGGACGTTTATGCCATGTGCGCGACTATTGTCTACTGCACGACCGGAAAACTTGTTCCGACACCGATGGAAAGGGTAAACGATGCGGAACTGGACCTGAACAGGTTCTCTTCGGCTTTCGCTAAGGTGCTGGAACAAGGCTTGGCTGTCAATCCAGAAAACAGAATTCAGAGCATGCAAAAGCTCCTGGACGCGATTGAAAATGCGAGAACGCCGAATCAGATTATGGACTCTGGACTTGATCCCGATCCAACACAAGATTCTGGATTGAATAATACTAGTGCTATACAGGCTGAGTCTACCCCAGAGTACAAATCATCGCCCAAGGTTTCAGAAAAAAGAAAAACGATAGTTCCAATCATTGCGTTAGCAATCCTGCTGATTGTCGGCATCATTTTCTTCGCCCCGCGCATTTCAGCCGAACATACAAAAAAGTCTGAGTATGCACAGGCAGAGGAACTGATGAATAGTGGCAAGTATGAGCAGGCAATAGAAGCTTTTGAAAAGCTTGGAGACTATCAGGATGCTGCTGACCGCGCTAAGGAAGCGCAATACATATATGCCGGGACACTGGTGATCAGCGGCAAGTATGATCAAGCAGCAATCATTTTTCGAGAACTTGGCGATTATCAGGATGCCGATTCACGTGCGGATGAGGCACAATATGCCTATGCGGAGGCGCTGCGGAAGTCCGGTGATTTAGAGCAAGCGCTTTCTGCGTTTCAAGAATTGGGTGAGTATAAGGATGCCTCTGAGCAAGTTGGAAAGATAAAAGACCGGCTCTATAAGAAAGCAAAAACAGAGATAAAGGATGAGCAGTTCGAAGAAGCTGCAACAGTGCTCGAGCTGTTGGGAGATTACAGGGATGCATCTGTACTTGCACAGGAGTACAGACAGATCGCAGACCACATTTCTCAGCCTGAGAAGGAAGGTACCAGATGGGGAACAACATGCGTAAAGCGCCTTAAAGGCAAATGGTCGGATGAAAAAGTGGATTTTATGTACAGATATACATATCCAATGCTTTTTACCGGACCGGTTACGGATTGTGAAGACCTTTCCATGGATTTTGCTTTTGCAGATCATTCAGGGGATTGCTATGGTTTGTGGATATTGTACTTACAGGATATGGATGGAGCTTGGAATCCCGCCGGGTTGTTTAACGTGAACAAAGAAGGCTGCGAAATAAATAAAACCTATTGTTTCCATTTCAGCAAACCGCAGTCTTTTCAAGCCGCTGCTGTGCTTCCAACTGCAATGGATGAACGACCCCGAGGTTATTCTGTTTCGAACACCAGTACGTTTTACGTTCCTTGCCAAACAAAAGCCGAAGATAGTGTAGTCTTTCCCTCTGATCCTTCGTCGTTTATTGAAGGATATGAAGTGACTATTAATGGTCATTATGCAAAAATTCACCTTCTGGATCATATATGGGAAAACTGCGAGGCTTTCATCATTCCCTTGGAAATGAGGTGGCTTTGGGGCGGATATAAAGAAACTGTAGATGTATATATTCGGGAGCCAGATGGGAAATGGACGGAAGTAGGCGCTATCAAAATTCTGGATGAAGAGTTGAACGAATATTCTTTTCATCTTGATGAACCCTGCTCTTTCGACGCGGTCGCGCTACGCGCAAGACATGCGGGACAGTTTATTTTTGATGCATATTGGTGCGTGTGCCCCGTAGAAGAATTACAGTAATAGAGAGGTGCCCTTATGTCCTTCACACGCTGTTACTCTTGCATGCATAAGCTGGAAAGTCCCAATGATCGGTGTCCGAACTGTGGGCTTGACAATGAAGCAAGCGCAAAAAGTCAAGCGGCGCACGCACTGCCCTGTGGTTATCTGCTGCATGGGAAGTATGTGGTCGGCAGCTTACTGGGTCAAGGCGGATTCGGAGTGACCTATATCGGCTGGGATTTGGCCCTTGAAACGAGGGTCTGTATCAAAGAGTATTTCCCGTCTGGGGCCGCTATGCGAAATACCGCGCAGAGCACCACTGTCACCTGGAGCGGCGGAGGAAGCGCTGAGGAGCTTAAGCGCGGCAGAGACAGCTTTATCAAGGAAGCGCGCAAGGCGGTTAAACTGCGGACGCTGAATGCGGTCGTACAAGTCTGGGATGTATTCTATGAAAACGAAACAGCCTACTTGGTGATGGACTTTGTCGACGGCGTTACCTTGAAATCATATCTGATGGAGAAACGCAAACCTCTGGGTGAGGAGGAGTGCGTGCGCTTACTGTTGCCTGTGATGAAGGATTTGGAGGAGGTACACGCTCGAGGGATTATTCACCGGGATATCAGCCCGGACAACCTGATGCTGCAGCCTGACGGAACGCTGGTATTGCTGGACATCGGTGCGGCAAAGGATCTGAGTACCGGAAGCGGACAGTCCTCCATGCTGGTGGCGAAAAAAGGATTTAGCCCTATGGAGCAGTATGCAAGCGGTGGCAGTATCGGCCCGTGGACGGATGTTTATGCTATGTGCGCGACCATTGTCTACTGTGTGACCGGAAAGATTATTCCGACGCCGATGGATCGACTGAGCGGCGCAGAGCTCGATTTGTGCGGCTTTTCACCGGCTTTCTCCACATTGTTGAAGAATGGATTGGCTATCCGCTCCAAAGAACGCATTCAGAGCATGAGTGAATTGGCTGCAAACATAGAGCATACTCTGAAGCCAACGACTAAACCAGAGCAGAATCAGTGTGATAAACTGAGCCGTGATGCCATCCCGGCTTCGGCCTTGGAATCAGGGCAGAAGCTTATGCCGAAATCCAAACCAAAGAATCGGCTATTCGTTGGCATCCTTGCCGCAGTTGCCGCCTTGGGAGCAATCGCTGTGATTTTGCTGAAACAGATTTCTCTCGACAAGGCATACACGAATGCAGAGAGGCTGATGGAAACGGAGCAGTATACACAGGCTTATGATGCATTCAGTAAACTAGGAAAATATAAGGATTCGCTGGAACGAGCGCAGAACGCGATGGAAGCAATGGAGGAGAAAAATGCGGCAAAGTACTCCCAAGCAGAAAGACTGTTGGACGAAAAACAATATGCTGAGAGCGCAGAATTGTTTTATAGCCTGGGAGATTATCAGGATGCCGCAGCGCGGGCGCAAAGTGTTCAATCATTATATGAAGATTTGCTGTTGAAGTATGATCAGGCAGCCGACCTGATGGAGAAAGGCAATTATATGCAGGCTTTCGTAATATTCCGCGCGCTGGAGAGTTTCAAAGATGCTCCTGCGCAGACCGAAAAAGCTGCAAGTGCGATGCGCAATGCAAACAGCGTTCCGCTTGCCTCGGGGGGGAGATTCACAGTAGGGCTTCACAGAGATGGGACCGTCGTCGCCACAAAGTATTTGGAACCGTATTTGGGACCTCTTGATAATAATTATGACAGATATGAGGGCCAGTGCGAGGTTTCCGGTTGGACGGATATTGTTTCTGCTGCCGCGGGGAGCGCTCATACAGTTGGACTTCGTAAAAATGGCACAGTTGTTGCAGTAGGAGATAATGATAACGGTGAGTGCGACCTGTCCGGTTGGTCGGGTATCGTTGCAATTGCAGCCGGGTCCGGTTTCACGGTCGGTCTTCATGCTGACGGAACTGTTGTTGCCACTGGAAATAACAATGATAGAAACAATGTTTACGAATGGACAGATATTGTCGCAATTTCGGCAGGTGATAGCCATACGGTCGGACTGCACGCCGACGGAACCGTGGTCGCTGCCGGCAACAGAGATTATGGACAATGCAATGTCTCCAACTGGACAGACATTGTGGCGATTGCGGCAGATTCATATCACACCGTTGGCCTGCGCGCAGACGGTACTGCCGTCGTCGCCGGAGAGAAAAACTACGGGCAACAGGATGTTTCCGAGTGGAAAGGCATCGTTTCCATTTCAGCAGGCGTTACACATGTGACGGGACTGCTTTCGGACGGTACGGTCATCGCAGCAGGATCAAACTATGACGGACAATGCAATGTTTCCAATTGGAAAGATATCGTTTCGATATCTTCTGGGGGACGTCGGGGCCATACTTTAGGCCTGCGCAAAGATGGTACTGTCATTGCTGTAGGTGACAACCAGTATGGGCAATGCAACGTTGCTGACTGGACGGACATCGGCGTTCCCAATTTATAAAACGAGACGAACTTGCCTCTCCTGTGGGGAGAGAGGTGTCGCGGCGCACAATCAGGACACTCTCGTCATCTCGATCGAGAGTAGTGTGCGGAGAGACCTTGCTCTCTCAGATCCCTCGAAATCGGGATGGAAGGGACTGAGCGAGGGATGCTTCATCTGATGCAGTTTGGATCGAAAAGACAGATGCCGTACATCCATACTGATATTTAAAGATAAACAGACGGTGATTAAAAGGGGGCGGCAGGTGATGCAGAAAAAGAACATTCAGCCGATCAGGCTGTGGTTTAAGTCCGTACAGGGGTACAACGCAAACGGAGAGCGTGTCCATTTGGGGGAAAGAGCCACGTTTTTCCCGGATACCGGGAGTGCGATCATAGAAAAATGGGGGCCTAATGGGACGACATCAGAAACCGTCCAAATCCCGGAGACGATTTGCAGCAAACGGGCAGTGATTCTATCTCTGAAGGAGCAAGGTTACGATGTTCCCGCCAGCGCCCTTCAGGAAGCAGAAAGCGACATCCAAATAGAGAGGAATGCCAGCATGTCCGACGAAACCTTTGATAAAGCAGCATCAAAGCCGACTGTCCAGTCCCTGGCTGCGCAGCACAACGGCCAGAAGTTCGTTATCAATGAGGGTGCACTTCTCTTGGGGCGGGATGCCGAAGCCTGTCAAATTGTATACAGGGATGGAACACAGGGAATCTCCAGAACGCACTGCGCCATCACCTGGGATGCGGAGCAAAGAGTTTTTATTCTGATGGATCTTGACTCCTCCTATGGTACGTTTCTGGAAGACGGTACAAAGCTTGAACCCAGGAAACCGTACCAGCTCAAGCCGGGCGACCGTTTCTACCTGGCTGAAAGAGAAAACATGATTCTTCTTGGCTCTGATGACGCCGGTCAAAAGCCAACAAAAAAAGAAAATAGCGAACGCAGGGAAAAATGGAGGAACGCGATAGGAACCTTGCTGAAAACCATCGGATGGATCCTGATTGTGTTGCAGGTGATTGGGATATGGGGTGCATCACAAAGGGGCGGCCGTTATTTTTCATTCAGCTTATTTAGCTTGGCAGGCCTGACAGAAAGAGTAGGATACTATTCGTTTGCCATTGTAGGGATCGTTCTGATTCGCGTTGGAAAGCGAATCAAGGAAGCACGCGGCTGGAGCAGGGACCGCAGACGATCAGAGCGTAGAAAAAAGCAGAGCGAGAGGCAAAAAAGCGAGGAAAAAAAGGCAGAAAAAACGAAGGAATCTTTGACAGACGGGGCAAAGACGAAGAAGCCGAAGCTGCTGCTGATCCTTGCCGCGGCTGCCGTGCTTGCGCTGATCATCTTTGGCGCGGTGAAGTATGCGCTGCCCACCCGGGACAAGCGGAACGCTGTAGCACTGGCGGATGCCAGGGTCGGCTCGATCATTACCTTCGGTACCTATGAACAGGATAACGACACATCAAACGGCAAAGAGGATATCGAGTGGCTGGTGCTGGCAAAAGAGGAGGACAGGATTCTTGTCATCAGCCGGTATGCACTGGACTGCCAGCCGTATAACACAAGATGCCAATCGACTACATGGCAGAACTGTACCCTGAGAAAATGGCTGAACGACATCTTTCTGAACACTGCCTTTAGCGAGGAGGAGCAGGCTAGGATTCCAACGGTGACGGTCAACGCGGACAGGAATCTATTCTACAGTACAAATCCCGGCAGCGGCACCCGGAATCAGATCTTTCTTCTGAGCATCCAGGAATTCATTAAGTACATTTCCTCCGATGAGGTGGGGCAGTGCATGCCGACGGAATATGCGAAGGCGCAAGGATGTTATGTAGACTCTGATTTGGGTGCATGCCTTTGGTGGCTGCGATCCCCCGGCTGTTATTCCTACTACGCTGCGGGCGTCAGCCATGTCGGTTCTTTCGACGCTTACGGCATCGATGTCAACCATGAAGGCTTAACTGTTCGCCCCGCTCTGTGGATCAATCTGTCATCTTAATTTGTGAAATCCTTCATCATCCACAGCTTTTCGCCGAGTAACAGCGCATGTGTGAGACGCGCCGCGCAAGATCCTCCACCGGGGGCGAGCCAAGTGGGAAGCGTAGTCTCGAATAGCTGACAAACATGAAAGGGCAGAATTCCGGAGTCTTTCAAAGGATGAAATCACGGTCGTTGTAAGCAACAGAGAGGGATTATTATGGGCTTTACACGCTGCTATTCCTGCATGCAGGAGCTGGACAGGCCCGGCGGGCGGTGTCCGCGCTGCGGAAATGAAAATATTACACTTGCGCGTTCGCAGCCATCACATGCTCTGCCCTGCGGCTACCTTTTGCACGGAAAATATGTGATTGGTAGAACACTGGGCCAGGGCGGCTTTGGTATGACCTACATAGGCTGGGATCTTGCCTTGGAAACCAGAGTCTGCATCAAGGAGTATTTCCC
>CACXBN010000306.1 GCA_902765885.1 uncultured Ruminococcus sp.
AAGGAAGGCTATTTCAAGAAGATCACAAAGCAGTCGATCGATCGTGCTGATGAGCAGAAGCTCAAAGAGGGCGATGTTATCATAAACAGTGAAAACACCGAAAACAGAGCAGAGATCCTTTTCTTTACCAACCAGGCTCAGGTATATAAAGCCAAAGCAAATGACTTTGATCCGGTGAAAGCATCACAGAACGGAGATTATGTTCCTTCAAAGCTTCAGTTTGCCGAAGGCGAAAAGCCCGTCATGATGAAGGCTGTAATGTCTCACAATGAAAAAGACAACTATATCTTCATCTTCGAAAACGGAAAAGGCGTGAGAATACCCGCAAACGTTTATGAAACCAAGCAGAACCGTAAAAAGCTCACAAACGCCTTCTCAGCCGCTTCTCCGATAGTTGCGGTAGTCTATGAAAGTTCTCCAGTTGATTTGTTCATCAAGTCAAACGACGGCAAGGGCATTCTGATATCATCAAAGCTCATCCCTCAGAAGAGCACAAGAACTTCTCAGGGTGTCACTGTCTTTGCTCTCAATGCAAAGAAAGGCCAGAAAGTCGTCAGTGTAACATATGGAGACAACATAGATCCTAAACAGTCAGCTGGCTGCAAAAAGATAAAAATACCCGCAAAGGGAGTCTTGTGTGCGCCTGCATCAGAACAGCTGACACTATAGTTTTGTCAAAAAACAGTAATATTTCACCGCTTTCAGCCCCTTAAACAGCTCTAAAAAGGCTTAAAGGGGCTGTTTCTATTGAAAAAATATGCACTATAGTGGTATAATCTGCTTACTTGATACCTTTTCAATTACAGAAGGGAATAATGTTTATGAAAAAGACTACAAAAATAACAGCGGTAATACTTGCCGTCGTTATCGGACTTGCCGTGGTTGTTCTTGCAGCTTATGACAGTTCCGAGGACCCGCTTGTATCTCTGAGTTATTTAAGTGAAATATTCAAGAGAGAGATTCTCGGGATAGTTGATACGAAAATAGATGCTCTTAGGACAGAACTGTCCGATGCACAGCCGTCCCAGCCTGCAGAAACTGAACAGCAGCCTGCAGCGCCTTCAACGGCCGCCGGATATGAAGTAGTAGAGCTTACCGAGGGTGATGAGATTTATGCCATCTCCCCGTGCGATATCATGCTTCGCGCAGGAACAGCTGTCTGCATAGCACCTGATGCAAACCAGGGAATATCCGATTATACAGACGGAGTTGAACTGTATAACGGTTATGCGTTTACAAAAAACCACATGTGTCTGATTCCAAGAGGTGACGGAAGAGGACTAAGAGCAACATCAATAAGTGTTTTCATTGAAATAAGGGGTGAATATACAATTGTCAAGAACAAATAATTCCAAAACCAGGAAGGAAACAAAACAACAGAGATTTATTCGTTATCTTGCTTTGATACTTGCCATATTGATGTTCCTCGGCGTTGCAACGACAATCATATATTACCTTGCAACCAGAACATGGGCAGCAGATGAAACAGAAGAAGTCAAAGTTGTACATACATCCTCGCTAAAGGACAGCGAGGATGTTCTGGTATCTGTAGGTCTCATGTACGGCAGCGGAATCACCTCCAGTTTTGAGATAAATGCGCCCTACGGATACGAAATAGGCATGCAGTATCTGGACGGAGAACGCGAATATGAACCGCTCTGGGATATATACACGCAGACCGTTACGGCAATGCCTGACGGAAATATCACACAGGACGGATATACATTCTATCTTACGGGAGATATTTATCAGACCGTTATAGGCGGATATCACGTTCAGGTAGACTGTGACGATCTCACAAGGCAGCAATTTGAGACGCTGATGAATGATACTCTGATGTATGCGAATTCTCTGGGACTCAGTATGATCCCTGCATATATCAATACCGGATACGCACTCAGACTTGGCCACTTCTCAACCTGGGATCAGGCAAGTCTATATCTCGAAGCCGTTCAGACGATATATCCCGACAGATATGTAAGTGTAGCGGTTCCGAAAGAGACCGCAGTTACGATCACCAACACTTATACCAATGATATTCTCTTTGAATATGACTGCGGCGGAAGAAGTGAAATAGGAATAACTGCACATGTCAATGACGACGGAAACAACTACATCAGGACGCCTGCCGGAAACTATTATGACGGTGTATTCGTTTTCAAAAGATATAACAACGGAACGGTTGACGGGGTTTCGCTTATAAATGTCCTTCCTCTGGAAGCGTACATTGCGGGTGTTCTTCCGTCAGAGATATCAAACACATGGCCTATAGAAGTGCAGAAAGAATTCGCAATAACCGTAAGATCGTTTACCCTTACTCATTTACACAAGCATGACAGCCTGTTCTTCGATCTGTGCTGCACAACAGACTGCCAGGTTTACAGAGGCGGTGGTAGGGCAAATGAACTTGTCCTTCAGGCAGTCGAGGAGACCAAGGGAATGGTCGTTACATATGACGACAGCATAATTACCGCTTATTACTCATCCACGATGGGAGGAGTGACAGTAAGTCCTTCAGACGCATGGGGCGGCTCAACCGAAGTACCGTATCTGCAGGCAGTTGAAACTCCATGGGAAGACTATGAAGGGCACAGCAACGGATTCTGGATAACCGAAATATCAGGCGCAGATATGACCGAGAGACTTCAGAGAGCGGGATATACTGAATTAAAATCTCCTGTTGCAGATGTAGAAATACTGGAATATGCCAAGAATTCAACCTATGTGAAAAAACTAAGACTTACGGATACTCAGGGCAACTTCCTTGTGCTCAACAATTCAGACAATATAAGAATCTCCCTCTCCCCGTACCTCAACAGCGCTAATTTCGTTGTAGGAAAAGGGCAGGTCGAATACTCGACAAGGAAACCGTATGACAGTCTGAAGGACGGTACAAAGACAGTTACCACGGTGCTTACCAGCAGCGGTGAACAAAATGCGGAAATAACGATCAGTGATGAGACTTATGACGAGATGTTCGACAAATCCGGCGGATATATGGACCTTGATTCTTTCTATGTCATATCTGAAAACGACATGGAAAAGACATACGGGGACACAGGCGTAAGCATTCTCACATCCGATGGTATCGTAAGTCATAATAAACGCGATGCCTTCGCGGTCTCCCGGATCACTGCTCCTGCATTCATGGGTGAAGAGTATGTGGATCTTGTTGTCGAATCACTCAAGGCAGGAAGCTCGGATAAGCATGAGACCGTTGTCGTCAGCGATAAATCAGATGAAGAGGTCACATACAAGATAGCATATGCCGAAAGCCCTGAGAATTTCATCTTTGTCGGAAAAGGATGGGGACACGGAGTAGGCATCAGCCAGTGGGGATCATATGACCTGGCGGTTATGGGACATACGGCAGAAGAAATTCTTCTTGCGTATTTCCATGGTGCCGAGATAATGAATTACTGGGACACAAAGAACTTCAAAAAATAATATTGAA
>CACXBN010000307.1 GCA_902765885.1 uncultured Ruminococcus sp.
CCGGTACCGAGGAAAATATGGATTTTCCTAGTCTCGCCTGCTTTGAGATCAACGTCAAGTTCAAAAGCAAAGCAGGGATCTCCGCCTTTCATCGTTGAGCCGGAGCATTTTCCTTCTTCGATCCTTCTCGGATTCTCCTCGCTTCTGTATGTTCCGACAAATTCATCGCGGTCTCCGTCATATCCGGACACGGGAACATCGCACGCGAAATACACAAGGGGTGTTTCATCAGGCTTCGGCTGGTTTTCCACTCCGTACTTGTAAACCATTATATCATCGAGCATATATACGGTAAGCTGGTGTTTGTTGTAGCACTGCCACTGCAGCTCTCTCATAAACTCCATCATGCCAAGTTCGACATACGGGAATACTTTGACTTTTCTGTCAGTGTCGGCAGTGAGCTCAAGTTCCCATATTAGACAGTTTTCATAGGGACCCACAAAATATTTTGCGTCTGCCTTCAATCCGTTTTTCTTTGAGTGGAATTTCGTATATCCCATTCCGTGTATGCAGTTCCACTCATCCGGTTTGTCTTTTACAGGCTCGTTTGTGGGACAGAAGACGGTATTTCCGTCCTTGATATATGTATAGAACCCGCTTCTGTCTGTTGGAAGATGGAAAAACCTGTAGTGGTTGATTCTCCAGATCTGCGGGGATTTATAGAAAGCAACACCGCCACCGGCCTGTGAGATTATGGTATGGAATGTACCATTGCTGAGATAATTTATCCATGGCGTCGGAGTGTCATATTTGTTGATCATTATCTCTTTCTGATTGTCTCTGAATGTGTAGCGTCCGTTCATAATGCCTCCGAAAAACTGTATTTTTTCCGCCTTCATTATACAACGGTAAGTGCGTTAAGTGCAACCTTACTTTTTATATTTGGAAAAGGATTTTTGCTCTGTTTTTTTGTGTTCGATATTCCAATCCTGCCGTGTTTGTGATATAATGTAAAATGACGGGGAATTGGGAATTTCACCCATACCCACGGTAATTTACGTAAAATATGAAAGGCTATGCAATGAGAAAAACAAAAATCATATGCACCATAGGTCCCGCATGTTCCGATGAAGCCACACTCACAGAAATGTGTAAGGCCGGAATGAACGTTGCTCGTCTCAACTTCTCACACGGAACCCACGAAGACCACCTCGAAAAAATAAATCTGCTTAAAAAAATCCGCGAAGAACTCAATATTCCCCTTGCAATAATGCTTGACACAAAGGGACCGGAGTACAGAATCAAAACATTCAAAAACGGAAAGATCACGCTCAACGACGGCGATACTTTCTCATTCACCACAAGAGACGTAGTCGGAGACGAAACCATAGTTTCCGTAAACTATTCACATCTTATGGATGACATCCGTGTTGGCGACAGAATACTCGTGAACAACGGCCTTGTGGTTTTTGAAGTCAAAGAAACCACAGCTACTGACGCGATTTGCACAGTCATCAACGGCGGCGAACTTTCTGACAGAAAGAGCATGAATTTCCCGAACAAGACGCTCAGCCATGAATATCTCAGCGAACAGGATAAGGATGACATCCTTTTCGGAGTAAAAAATGATGTCGACTACATCGCCGCATCATTCGTTTCCACAAAGGAAGACGTTCTTGCGATCAGAGAGCTTCTTGACAACAACGGCGGCAAGGAAATTAATATAATCGCAAAAATAGAGAACCGTTCAGGCGTCAATAACGTTGACGAAATATGCAAAGTTGCCGACGGAATCATGGTAGCCAGAGGCGACCTTGGCGTTGAGATTCCTTATGTTGAAGTTCCTGCCGTACAGAAATATCTTATTCAGAAATGCAGACTTCTCGGGAGCCGTGTTATCACAGCTACCGAAATGCTTGAATCCATGATTCACAACCCGCGCCCGACAAGAGCTGAAATATCCGACGTTGCAAACGCAGTTTATGACGGATCCTCCGCAATCATGCTTTCCGGAGAAACAGCCGCAGGTAAATTCCCGGTCGGCGCAGTAAAAGCAATGTGCGAAATAGCTGAATATACCGAACAGCATATCGATTACACAAGATGGTTCGCAACCACTGAATATAAGATAAAGAACAATCTCGATGCCATCTCTCATGCAACATGTGCTATGGCTATCGACGTTCAGGCAAAATGCATAGTCGTAAACTCGGTTTCCGGACTTACTGCAAGAATGGTCAGCCGTTTCCGCTGCCCTGCAGACATAGTCGGTATCACAACCAGTGTCAAGGCTTGGCGTCAGCTTAACCTCAGCTGGGGTGTAACACC
>CACXBN010000308.1 GCA_902765885.1 uncultured Ruminococcus sp.
AATGAATATAAGTATGCAAAATTTTATCAGTTACTAAGATAAGAGCAAGAATTTGGAAGCAAGCAGTATCAATAGGATAATCACGCGGTCAACAGCAAGCTTGGGTGGACTTAAGTATTCTGATCCTTCTGCACTGATCGCAGATTATAAAAAATAAGTTCCTCTGAAGAAAGCACGGAGGTTATTATTTCCTGCTTTTTCTTTCAAAAAGGAAGGTGTAACACAACGTGAATACATATGATTATATTGAATCCAGAGCGATAAGGAGACATTTGCAAAAAACAGGGTACAAGTTCAGCTCCCTTGAGGCTGCCTGGCTTGTGTGGTTCAACTCCAAAATGACCATGAGCGAGAAACATAAGGCCTGGAGGAAAATTATTAAATATATGCCTGATATGGAAATCAGGGTTGGTAAAAAAGGAAATGAGGTTGCATTCGACAGCTTGCACAGGTTCCTGACAGACTATATGGCCATGGAAAGAAGATGGCTCAAGGATTTTTTTGCTTTTAATCAGGATTCTGTTCTTTCATATTCCTTCTTGAAAAAGAACAAAAAACCATGTGCCTTCCATACGGAAAGCGTGATTTACAATTCATACAAGAAATGTCTCTGCGATATGAAAGATGATATTGAAAGATACGCTGAAGATAATATAGGGTACATAAAATTTTCCCAGAGAGAGCTTAACGGTAATGACGGATATGATGTAATACTTGATTGTATGTGCAGGGTCATATCTGTCGAACCGGTTGATTTTGAAGAAGATGATTATAATATCTGGTATTGCTTTTGGAATTTTCCGTTAATGATTCCTACTCCTTTTGAGAGAGGTGACATAGTATATTCTCCGTCAAGATTAATAGATACTTCCTTATCACGGCAGCGAAACTATAGTAATCGAAAAAAACACAGAAGAATATTATGATGATTTAAAGGGGAAATCCACTCCTTACGATTACAGCAGCATGCTCGTACGTGGTTATGTGTGCTCGTATATTCCTTAGACATGGGATACTCTGGAATGTATGAGAGCGTGATTGTGCCGGATTAATTTTCCTGTTCAGGGGGGATTTTTAAAAATGATTAATGGAGAAAACTTTGATGGATTGGACATTTATGAAAAATATCCTTATTTGATCAGATATTCTTTAGATGAACTAAAAGATTTGCCTGATGATGCACTTGATACAATTAATAGTTTGTGCAAGATTGATTATGAAAGAGAGCACAATGAAATTATGCCGGAAAATAATAATTCTTTTGATGGGGAGCCCTTTGATGATTTTTCGGATTTGATGCGTCAAATATTCGGAGAAGACAGTCCATATTACCAAGAGTTAAAAGAATTTGGATTAGTGTGATGGCTAGCTGACTGAAAATCCCAAACGGTACTCAAATTGTTATCTTATTTGGAAAACATGGAATATCACACCAAAAAACTGAAAATCTTGAACCTGCTTGAAAGAAACAGAAGGGAATATGAAGGAGAGCAATTAATGGATGTTCTGAAGTATGTAAATTCAAAAGATGTCCGGGATTATTTAAAAATAATCGGTTATGAATTCAGTCCGGTCGAGGCCGCCTGGCTGATATTCAATAATCATAAACTCTGTCTCCGGGACAGACACGAAGCATGGAATGAAATTATCGCCAGCATGCCGGACATGAAGATAAGGACTAATCGAAAAAAAGAAATTGTGTATGATAGTTTACATAAATTCCTTCAAGACTACATCTCCATGGAGCAAAAATGGCTCGATGAGTTTTTTTCGCATAGTGAAGAAAAATATTACTCGTATGTGTTTCGCGCTTGTGACGATTCTGAAAAACACGGGAATGTATTTGACTCATATGACATATGCCTCAAAAATCTAAAAGAGGATATAAGCGATTATGCATATACTGATACTGATATAGTATATATCAGTGTGATCAGAGTGTCTGTCAATGAGGGGGCCGAATATGAATTATCACTGGATTCTTCCATGAAAATTAAGTCAGTATATAAAACAAACCAGAAGTGTTTTGAATCTGCTTTCTACAACTGTATGCGTGACATGTGGTTTCTTTTTCCCGTTCCTTTTAAAAAGGGAGATATCGTATACGAGCCGGGGAGAGAAGAAAAAGGATTTTGTTCCGGACCATTTGTTTTGGAAGAAACAGCTCCTGATTATTATGCAGAAACCGGAAGAGAGCCACTGGATGATTCCGATATGTTTGCGAGCGGGGTGTTTCAGAATGAAGACGGTTATATATATCATGAAGTTATGTTCAATTATATGGATCTGGAATATTACCCCGAGGAAAAGCTTACAGAAAAAAAGACGATATTGAAGGCAGTCAGTAATTATATGAAAGGAAACATCAGTCTCGGTCTATTTGCCAATGCATATGTCTATACTCTGATGAAGGGAGATGCTGAGAACTATTTCCCTGATGAATTCACTGAA
>CACXBN010000309.1 GCA_902765885.1 uncultured Ruminococcus sp.
AAGAAAAAATCATAATCAAAGCCCAGAACTTTGTATGTGAAAGTTCTGGGCTCAATCTTTTTCTACCACCGATTATTTACCGCTTACTACTTTTGTAAGACTGATTTCTTTTCTTCGCCTTTGGAGTGCTTGGGAAATTAAGTTTCAGTTAATATGAATATGGTTGTTCACTGAATGTCTGTAACAGCTGATGGTTCCTCTATGATGATTTTTTTTGGAGTGAATTCGAGGTAATCGGCCGAGACTATCTCAAACTTGATATTTTCATATTCAAATGAAGGTTTGATGTAGTAATCTCCGTGTATATGTCCATAAAAACATCTGCTTATGCCGCATTCGTGAAGCACATCAACGATTGGCCTGCATACGAATTCACCATAAACGGGAGGAAAATGAAGAAACGCTATCACGGGTTTGTTTGCTTTTAGAAACATTCGCGTGGCTTCGGTTCCGGAGAGACGGATTCTCTGGACTTCCCTCATAACAATTTTATCATAGTCATGATTTTCTTCCTGAGTTTGAAGCTTCCTGTCCGTGAACCATCCTCTTGAACCGCATACAATGCACGATTCCGCTTCCAGCGAGTTGTTCTGTATTATTTTTATGGATTCGAGCCCAAGTGCTTTAATGGTATCGTTGATCTTCTTTACCGAAGACCACCAATAGTCGTGATTCCCTCTGATAAGGATCTTGTTTCCCGGCAGGGAATCGATAAATTTCAGGTCCTGTTCGGCCTCTTTGAGACTCATCGCCCACGAAATGTCCCCCGGGATGATGACCGTATCGCCGGCACTTACCACGGCGTTCCACTTTTTGTTTATCTTTTCCATGTAGCCGGTCCATCTCGGCCCGAATTTGTCCATTGGCTTTCCCGATACGGACGAGAGATGCAGATCTGCTATCGCAAACAGTGCCATTCTTATACCTTAAACGGGATGTCGGGCATCTCCGACGGATCTATTACTTCATCAAAACGTATTTCAAGATCGAGCGCTTCTTTGAGAGGGTGCGGGATAGACGTGCCGGTTGAAGATGATAGCGCTTCAAGAGATGAGATATCATCATTTCCTGAATCTATCCCCAGGGCATCATTCACGGCAGGTGCAAACTTGTATGGGCTTGCAGTAGATGCAAGTATCACAGGCGTGTTGTCGCCTGTTGCTCTTATGTATTTGGAAACGCATCCGTATCCGACCGAGGTGTGCGGATCCATCAGATATCCGTGGTTTTGGTATACTTCCTTGATTATTTCTTTGGTTTCTTCCTCAGTCATATAATAGCCGCAGAAATTGTCTCTCAGCTTATCCATGATGTCAGACGGCGCATCATACTTTCCGTTTTCCTTAAGAGAAGTCATGAGCTCTGAGGTGAGCTCTGCACCTCCGAGAGTATAGAGAAGTCTTTCCAGATTGGACGAGATGAGAATATCCATGGAAGGCGATATGGTTTTATGAAATTCGCGTGTCCTGTCGTAAGTGCCTGTTTCTATGAAATCGGTAAGGACGTTATTGCTGTTTGAAGCTACGATTAGTTTGTTCACGGGAAGCCCCATGGTTTTCGCAATGTAGGCTGCGAAAACGTTTCCGAAATTGCCTGTCGGGACACAGATGTTGATCTTTTGTCCGAATGGAATCCTGCCCTCTTTTACAAGGTCGTAATATGCTGATACATAGTACACTATCTGCGGTGCAAGTCTTCCCCAGTTTATGGAATTGGCACTTCCGAAAAAGAATCCGTGGTCAAGTGCCTTTTTTGCAAGGCTTTTGTCCTGAAATATCAATTTTACACCTGTCTGTGCATCATCAAAATTTCCACGGACAGCTGTGACGTGAACATTTGATCCTGTAGTCGTCTGCATCTGTCTCTTTTGCATGTTGCTGACTCCGTCTACCGGATAAAACACCGTGATTTTGACTCCGTCCACATCTTTGTAACCTTCAAGTGCCGCTTTGCCGGTATCGCCGCTTGTTGCCACGAGAATATGAGCAGTGTTTGTTTCACCTGTCATCTTCAGAGCGAGCGAGAGCAGTCTCGGCATGATTTGAAGAGCCATGTCTTTGAATGCGGAAGTAGGACCATGCCATAGTTCAAGCGAGTAAATGCCGTCATTTATCCGTCTTAGCGGAGCTGCTGTTCCTGCAATTCCTGTGGTGAACCTTTTTTCAGAGTAAGCTTCTCTGCAGGCTTTTAACAGCTCGTCCTCATCATAGTCCTCGAGGAACATTGAGAGGATATACGCGGCTTTTTCGGCATAATTCATATTTCTAAGCGTATTGAAATCTCCATCGCTGAAAACCGGATACTTGGTAGGAACATAAAGACCTCCGTCCGGTGCAAGTCCTTTTTTTATTGCTTCAGCAGATGATACAGTGTCATAATCATGTTTTGTGTCTCTGGTGCTTCTGTACCTTATCATGACGAAAATCCTCTCTGAGATTGTATTTCAGTCGGCGTTTTTCTCGGAATATTTCTCTTCGAGAGCCGCCTGCAGTTTATCTTTGTCCTTTACCAGAAATGACAGGAAAGTTTTTCTGTGGATTTCACACGGACCGTATTCGTATACTGCCAGCATATGGTCTTTTGTCGGATACCCTTTATGCTTTTCAAAACCGTATTGGGGATACAGTTTGGCATATTCAGCCATCATCCTGTCCCTGTATACTTTCGCAAGAACAGAAGCCGCTGCTATCGACTGTGATTTCGAGTCTCCCTTTACTATGGGATATGATGGAATACCGAAATCGGTATTCCTGTTTCCGTCCACGAGTATCACTGAAGGCGTGAATGTAATGGTTGCGGCAATCACGGCTTTTTTCATTGCATTCAGGGAGGCGTTGAGAATATTTACTTCGTCTATCTCGGCATGTGATGACTCTGCAATCCCGTAAGCGATGGATTTTTCAATGATCTCATCATAGAGCTTTTCTCTCTTTTTTTCGGACAGCGCTTTTGAGTCATCAAGTCCCTCTATGATGATGTTAGCCGGCAGTATTACCGCAGCTGCCACCACAGGGCCGGCCAGGGGCCCTCTTCCAGCTTCATCTGTTCCGCATACCGGTCCGAATTTTTCCGAGTATTCTTTATCAAAGTTATAATCAAGCATGTGTTTGTTTAGTTCCTTGTTTTTGATTTTGGTGTTTTCGCTGGATATTCGAGAGTGATCCTTCCTATTTTGGCGGATCTGAACTCAGTCAGAAGGGTATCAGCTGCCCTTTCGAAATTTATATCTCCGCCGGAGATGACGAATCCTCTTTTTTTTGCCATTGCCGTGAGTATTCCGGTACCGTCGTGGCCTTTAAGGTCTTCAGCATCAAGTTTGTATCTGGCGCAGAAGAGTTCAGGACACATGTCATAAAGCCTTTTTGACAGAATGCATGCAAGCTCCTCGGTGTCTAAAATATCATCCTTAATGGCTCCCGTGAATGCCAGATTTTCCCCGGTGGTCCTGTCATCGAACTTAGGCCACAGAACTCCCGGCATGTCAAGCAGTTCTATCCCGATATCCGTTGAAACCCACTGTTTCGTGAGAGTAACGCCGGGCCTGTTCTCAACTTTTGCTTTTTTTCCTCCGCTGAGTCTGTTAACCAAAGAAGACTTTCCTACGTTCGGTATGCCGACTATCATTGCTTTGATCTTTCTGCCCGACATGCCTTTTTGAGCATATTTTTCGATTTTTTCCTTCAGGATCTCCCTGATTTCAGACGATATTGACTTGATGCCGTCTCCAGTCACGGTATCGACCGCGAGCGCGTGCATGCCTGCGACTTTATAGTATTCGACCCATTTTTTTGTCATTACCGGATCTGCCAGGGAAGACTTGGTCAAAAGTATGAGTTTCGGTTTGCTGCCGACAAGTGTGTCGATTTCCGGGTTTTTGGAACTATCGGGGATCCTTGCATCCAGAAGTTCGAGTATGATATCGACCTGTGAGAGAGATTCGGATATCAGTCTTCTGGTTTTGGCCATATGGCCCGGAAACCACTGAATTGTTTGTGATGGCATACCTGGCCCGCCTTATTTGACTTCTCTGGGATTAGAGAAGAATGTGAATCTGTTGAACGGGAAAACGCGCACGACTGCTTTGCCAACGATGTTTCTTTCGTCAACGGGACCTATTGCCAGAGTCCTGCTGTCTCCCGAGTGGTTTCTGTTGTCTCCCATTACGAACACCTGGCCCTTTTCAAGGGTTATGGGCAGCTGGTACTGGCACACTATAGTAGGTGAATTTTTGTCGAGATATCTGTAGGATTCTTCAACTTCCACTCCGTCGACATAAAGCGTCCAGGTGTCAAAATCGATATCGACAGTCTGGCCCTCCGTCGCTATTATCCTCTTTACGATGGGCCTGGTATAGGACTCGTATCCTGAGATTGCGTCAATGTCGTGAACGACAACAATGTCTCCGGCTGTCGGCTTATAGAAAAGATCGCTTACAACGAGATATTCTCCCTGCTTGAGCGTTGGCTCCATAGACTGGCCCTCAACGACATTGAGCCTTGCTATGAATGCAAAGAGCAACATTATGACTACCGCGATACAGCCAAGCATTTCGATAAACTCGTAAACCGCGGAAAGTACCTTTTCGCTCGGTGAAACTGTTTTGGATGTGATATCGTTTTCCATAGTTACTCCAATGTTTTTTCGGTTATGTCTTCTGATGTCAGAATTCCCATGAGGTTGCTTCCGTCCTCTATGTAAAGCGGAAATTCCGAGGCTTTCTTTTCGGTGAATGCGGAAGGGCCGCTGAAACTTTTTTCGGAATCATAAATAAAGAAGGGAACAGGCTCTTTTGAATGTGTGCGGAGTTCGAGCGGAGTAGGATGATCTGGAAGAACCATGATTCTGAAATTTTCTCCTGAATCTTTGAGATAACCAAGAACCGGTCCGAGAATGAGTTCGTCAATCTTTTCGATTGATGAAGTCTTTTCGCCGGGATTTCCCTGGTGCCCGCACTCATCGGGAGCTTCGACATGCACATAAACAAGATCATGGTCACTGAACGCTTTAATCGCCGCTTCGGCTTTGCCGGAATAATTGGTATGGTAGTTTCCGGTGGCCCCCGGCACATTTATCACATCGCATCCCGCACAGATTCCGATTCCTTTTATGAGGTCCACGGCGGAGATGATTGCCGTTTTCAGATGCCATTTGTCTTCGAATTTCGGGAGGGAAGGCTTTTTGCCCGGGCTCCACAACCACGGGGAATTAGCCGGCCTCAGCCCTCTTTTGCGCCTTGAAACGTTGACGGGATGATTATCAAGCACCCGTGCTCCTTCTTCCATAAATTCGAGAAACTCTTTTCCTCCGTTATCGACTCTTGGAAGATACTCGGAGATTGTGCGGCCGAGAATATCATGCGGCCTTGAGAACTGATATTTTTCATCAGCACCCTCCCATATGAGACAGTGTCTGTAGCTGACTCCGGTATAAAGATGTCTTCCATCCATGGGGAGAGCTTCATTCAGAGCCTTTACGAGCTCGTCAGCTTCTTCCGTCGTTATATCCCCAGAGCTGTGGTCTATCATTGTCCTCGAGGCATAATCATCGTCCGCTGTCCCGGAAAGAGTCACTATATTGCACCTTATCGCGGTATCGTTTTCTTTCATATCTATTCCCATGCTCATTGCTTCAAGTGGTGAACGGCCCTTTGAATAGATTTTCGGATTGTATGAAAGAATCGAGAGGTTTGCCGTATCGCTTTCCGGCACCATTCCCTCCGGCACGTTAGATACGGTGCCGCATAAAGATTCTGATGCCAGCATGTCCATGTTTGGTTTGTGGGCTGCTTCCATTGGTGTCCTGTTATTTAAATTCGGATTCGGCCTGTCGGCCATTCCGTCCGGAATCAGTATGAAGTACTTCATCGATTGCTAGCCTTTCGCTTGTTTCGAAATATGTTTGTGAAAAGGTATAAATCCACAAATACTATTATACCACATGAAAACTGCCTTGAATACGGAAACCATGACGAAATGCGGGAAGTTTTTCAGGGCTTTTTATACGAATTATATGATTTTGCTTGAGGATAAGTCGGTTGATTAATCATTACGGCTAATACATCATGCCTTGAGTCATGAGTGTTATCCCAGACTTCAGACACTTTTGATTTTACACTTTCATTTAACAAGGTAGAAAGGTGATTTTGGTGGTCGAAAACCGACCAAAACAGTTGATTTTCAGTATGTGATCTGGTACAATAAAATGCCAGAAAGCTGTTGATATACCATTGGGCTCTATCGAAAATCACGAAACCATACAGAACTTTTAACTGAGGAGGATTTCAAATGGGTGTTTCTTACAAAAAGCTTTGGCACTTACTCCTTGACAAAAATCTGAAAAAAATAGATCTGGAACGAAAAGCCGGAATATCTCACTACGCAGTTTTGAAGCTGTCTGGCGATATGGACGTTTCCACAGATGTGCTCACAAAGATTTGCGATGCGCTTGACTGCGGCATAGATGATATCGTCGATTTCATTCCCTCCGATAAAATGAATCAGGTTCGGAAAACAGAAGGAAACGATTGATATGCATGAAAGAAGATGTGCACTTTTTCCCCGTTTTTCTTGGAATGAGGACAGGTGCCTTCTTATCACCATGAGCTTCAACCGGAGCACGTTTGTCATTAAAACCGCAGGTGAGTGAAAGGAGATAAATAAGACAGATGATTAAGAAACTGAAAGAAAATTCCCCTATATTCGGACTGGTTTTTACAATCGCATCGGCAGTATTCATCATAGTGCTGAGCGTTCCGTTCTTCACTGAGGCAAGACTTAAAGAGTGTCTGTTTGACGCCGGTGTGGATTCGGTGGGGGCTCTCTTCTGTGCAGCTCTATATTTCGGGTGCATGAGGCAGAAGGGCAACGGGATAGGCTACTTAAGAAGTCTGGTCGTCATGGTCAGTGCTTGCTTTGCGGTAAATGAAGCGATATATTATACAGTGGGAGTTCCGGAATGGAGTACAATCTGTTTCGTGCTTTGCCTCGTATCAAAACTGCTTGACCTTGCTATGATCTATCTCTTCTACACCTACGTAAATGTTACGCTGGGGTTCGACGGGAAATTTGCAAAGATAGCCGGGAAAATCATTACCATTCTGCTGGTGCTGGAAACGCTCGTCCTGTTATCCAACATTTTCTATCCGACTACGTTCTATCTCGACGCCTCCGGAATATATCAAGCATCCGCTATCTCTTTTGTGGAGGATATCTATCTTGCGGTTACTTCTGTCCTCACTGCGATTCTGATTGTTCTGAGCCGTAACCCGCTCAATCAGAAAGCGGCAGCGCTGACTTTCATTTTGTTTCCGCTGATTGAATATGTTCTGATGAAAGGTCAGTTCGGCAATGCCGCTCAATACGGAACGGTCCTGATGTCGCTGATCATTATGTACTGCGTAATATTCATTGAAAAGAGCAAAACACTGGCTTCCACACAGACAGATCTGCGTATTGCCTCAAAGATTCAGGAGGATGCTCTTCCGCCGGTAGCACCGGAGTTTGATGATTTCCCTGAACTCATCCTGCGAGGCAGCATGAACACTGCCAAGGAAGTCGGCGGAGACTTTTACGACTATTTTCCAATCGATGAAAACCGAATTTGTTTCCTGATTGCCGACGTATCAGGCAAGGGAACACCTGCTGCATTGTTTATGATGACAGCAAAGACCATGATCAAGGATTACGCTCTGACAAAAGACAGTACTTCGGAAATCTTTAATGCAGTCAATGCGCGGCTTTGCGAAAATAACGACGAAGGAATGTTTGCCACAGCATGGATAGGGATTCTCGACACGCGGACGATGACACTCCAATACACCAACGCCGGTCACAATTTCCCGATCCTTCAGCGTAAAGGGCAGCCATGCGAGCTTATTGAAAAAGTTCACGGATTGTTTCTTGCCGGGATGGAATTCACTAGATACAAGCAAGGCGAGATTTCGCTTGAGCATGGTGACCGCCTGCTTTTGTATACCGACGGTGTTACGGAAGCGCACAATAAAGAGAAAAAACTTTATGGCACGGAACGACTTGAAAAGATAGTGGAGAACAACAAAAATGCACCGGGAGAAAAGTTGCTCGAAAGCATTCTCGCCGACATTGACGATTTCGCGAGCGGAGTTCCGCAGTTTGACGATATTACGATGGTAGTTCTTACCATCAAGGAACAGGAAATGTCAACTACTCGGTGATTGAATCGCCGAGCATGTGAAAAGCATGCAAAGGGATTCAAGATAGTTGAGTAGGCTGTGAGAAAGGTCAGAAAAGAAACCACTCACATGTTATGTGTGTCAAAGCC
>CACXBN010000310.1 GCA_902765885.1 uncultured Ruminococcus sp.
AGAAACGAAAACCTCGTCACCATTTTTGACGAGTTTTTCAAGTAATTCTTTTCTGAACTTATATAGACCCAAGCCGAAATTTGCTAATACAAGTATTTTCATTTATTCAAAGCATTCTTTGATTGTTGCAATGACCATATCCTGCTGCTCAGCGGTCATTTTGATATCTGAAGGCAAACATAAGCCTCTGGTAAAAATGTCCATACCTACATCCTGAGCTTTTCCTCTGTCAATATAGGCATTGGATTGTCCCCTGCCATTTCCTTTAGCAGTAACAAATTTATTCGTCCGATAGATCGGCTGAGCATGCATCGGCTTCCAGATTGGACGGCCTTCCATATTGCATTCTTCCAGCTTCTCCAAGATTTCTGTCGGACAGGATTTACCCTTCTCGTGAATGTATAAAGCTTTATGATCATCACGAACTTGTTTACACATAGCCTCTTCATCGATGATCATGCAGCTTAACCAGAAATTAGGAACTGATTTTTCTTCATCATAAGGATTGACGTGAACCGGTAATCCCTTTAATCCTTCTTTATATCTGTTGTAAATCTCCGTTTTTCTTCTAATATGTTCATCCAGGTACGGCATCTGCCCTCTGATAATACCCGCAATAATGTTTGACATGCGGTAGTTGTAGCCGACTTCTTCATGCTGATACCAGAAGGCGTTTTCTCTTGACTGGGTAGACCATTTTCTGACCTTATCAGCATCATCCTTGTTATCAGTTAAGAACATGCCGCCAGCCGATCCGGTAATAATCTTATTGCCATTAAAGGAGATACAGCCATAATCCCCAAAGCGTCCAGTTTCCATCCATTCGCCTTTGTATTTATATTTTGCACCAAGCGATTCGCACGCATCTTCAACGATCAGGATGCCGTGCTTATCACAGATATCCTTGATCTCTTCAATCTTGCCAGGAGTACCATACAAATGGACCATGACAAGCAGTTTGACATCCGGATACATTTCTATAGCTTTCTCCAACGCTTTAGGGTCTGTATTCCAGGTATCATATTCCGTATCGAGAAAGATTGCTTCGCCATCTTCGTAGGCAATCGGATTTATTGATGCATCAAAAGTCATATCTGAAGCAAAAACACGATGTCCCGCCAAAGTACCTTCGTTTGGCTTGGCTTGTCCATAGAGCTTTTCACCTGCCAGCTTTGTAGCCAAATGCAAAGCAGAAGTGCCGCAAGATAAACCAACAGCATACTTCATGCCCATATACTCTGCTACCAGTCTTTCAACCTCATCAATATTTTTTCCAACCGTTGTCACCCAATTGGTATCAAAAGCTTCTTTAATGTACTTTTCTTCTTCTCCGTGCATTGTCGCTGTTGCAAGGAAGATTCTTTTGTCTGAACGTTTCATTTTCAATAACCCTTCTTTCTAATCTCCAAGATAAACAAGAATATATCTGTCAAACTCCATTATCTGTAATGGCTTCATATTGTAATCTTTCGCAACTTGTTGGTACGCTTTCAGCTCCCTTTCGGTTATATTATCTAAAGTGTTGATTTCAAAACCGTAATAGGAAAAATACAGCTTCATCATTTTTTGCCCTTCAAATGCATCAATACTCCAGTCCAGGAACGAATTGATATTCGTTGATACGATATCAAGATCATATTTTTCATCGTTATAACCAAACTCATTTCTTAAATCTGTCTCAATTCTTCCGGCAAATGATTCATGATCAACTTTGATCTGCGAGTCAATAAAATTGCCTAAATGATAGTTACCAACGAAGATTACATTTTTATTTAGATCACATTCGGAATACAGCTTATGTCCCAAAATCCTGACTATCCCCGCTTCATTCTCCGAACGTTGATTGTTCAATGCCAACAGTTCATGAAGATAAATGCTTTGTCTTAATCCAAGCAACAGCAGCAAAGGAATCAGCAACGTCTTTACCCATACGCCTTTGATTTTTTTGTCATAGGTCAGATCAAGAAGCAAATACAAGACAAAGGCAACAAAGAATTGAATATTCTGAGCCATCCTGTAGCCATAATGTCCTCCCTGAATAACCGGCAGCATAAAAATCGACAGAGCCAAGATTAAGCCGATCAGATACAGTTTTTTGTTTTCTTTCGATATGATGAAATATAAAACAGCATAGATCAGCAAAGCAATATCAAACTCTGCAATCGGCAGATAAGACAAAGCCCTGATACCGTAATACCATCCATTAAAGATCAGTTGTTTCAATGAATAGGCAAAGCCCATTGACAGCCAA
>CACXBN010000311.1 GCA_902765885.1 uncultured Ruminococcus sp.
AATGACCCTGACTGTGACCGTATAGGCATAATGGCCAAAGACAAAAACGGTGAATTCAAATGTGTAACCGGCAACCAGATGGGGTCATTGCTCATGGATTACATCTTCACTGCACTTGAAGCCCAGAATAAGATGCCAAAAGACGGATATGTGATCAAAACTATAGTTTCAAGTGAAATGCCTACGGCAATTTGCAAAAAACATAACGTTGAGCTTTTCAATGTTCTGACCGGCTTCAAATTTATTGCTGAAGTTGTTAAAGAACATGAAGAGGCAGGAAAAGGCACGTTCCTTCTTGGTTATGAAGAAAGCTATGGATATATGAAAGGTCAGTATTCGAGAGACAAAGACGGCGTCGTGGCCGCAATGCTTATATGCGAAATGGCTGCATACTATTCTCTTAAGAATATGACAATGATAGATGCTGTTGAAGAGCTGTACCACAAGTACGGGTATTATATGGAAAATTCAGCCGAAATATACATGGAAGGTCTGGATGGTAAAGAAAAAATATCAGCCCTTATGAATAAGCTCAGAAACAATAAACCTCAGACCATAGCAGGTTCAAGGGTAATCAATATAAGAGATTATCTGTCTCAGAAGTCTGAAGATACCATTACGGGTGAAGTGAAAGAAACAGGACTTCCCTCTTCCAATGTAATGTATTATCTTACCGAGAGCGGATGCGTCGTGGTAGCGAGACCGTCAGGAACCGAACCAAAGATCAAATTCTATATCCTGGCAAACGGTGCGGACGAAAAGGAAGCTCAGTCTAATGTAAAAGCCTGCACCAATGATCTTGAGGATATGCTCGGAATACCTCACAACTCTCTCAAAAAATAAATCAGAGGTATCACAATATGGAGTATCTGGACAAGGCCGTGTACATCACTGAATGTGATGATTATAATATAGATAATATCAGGGTTAAGCTGAATCAGGCATTTACGGCTTTAGGACTGAACAGTCAGTATTTTAAAGACAAAAATGTTTTAATAAAGGCGAATCTTGTCATGGCAAAAAAGCCGGAATATGCTGCTACAACTCATCCGGCTTTTGTCCGGGCCATAGCCGATATTGTGTATCAGTATGAAGCTGCGTCTCTGACCGTTGCAGATTCTCCCGGAGGCCCTTTCAACCATGTAACTCTTTCATCAGTCTACAACACGTGTGGTTTAAACGACATTGCTGGTGACAGAATCAAGCTCAACGCGGATTTTACTTACTCCCCTGTAAGAACTAACGGGTTCAGACTGAAAAGCTTTAATGTTATCAATGCTTTTTTAAAGGCAGACATAGTAATAGACCTGTGCAAGCTTAAAACACATGCGCTGACTGGAATGACATGTTCGATCAAAAATCTGTTCGGAATAATTCCGGGTGTCGAAAAAGTCGAAATGCATTCCAACTTTACGACAAAGGAAGATTTCTCCGAGATGCTGGTTGACCTGGCGGAATATGCGGTCAGTACAAAACCGATCATAGCTATATGCGATGCGGTCCTTTCTCATGAAGGAAACGGTCCTACACATGGAATCCCGAAGAAGACCGGACTTATATTAATGTCCAAATCGTTGTTTTCCCTTGATGTTGTAGCCGAACATATTATGAAAATGGACGGTGAAGTCCTGTTTCTTAATTATGCAGCGGAAAGAGGCCTGACAAAACGCAATTATGAGGATATTGATATAATCGGTATGGATTCAGTTCCTACATTTGATTTTGTAAGATCTGATGCATCAAAAAGCATGATAATCAAATATCCGAAATTATTAGGCGGGCGTATTGCAAAACTGCTTGAGACAAGGCCGAAGATAAATCGCAAAAAGTGCATCGGGTGCGGTAAATGTGCAAGTTCATGTCCAAAGCATACGATTGTCATAAAGAAGAATAAACAAAAAAGGATTGCAAAAATCAATCCAAAGAACTGTATCAAATGTTATTGCTGCCAGGAGCTCTGCCCTATCGGAGCCGTCGATGTAAAACAAAGTCTGATTGTGAAAATATTGCGATAGTATGAAAAGAGTTATAAGATTAAAGGCATATGCAAAAATCAATCTGTTCCTCGATGTCAAAGGAAAAAGAGATGACGGGTATCACGATATAGTCTCCATAATGCAGTCAATTGACTTGTATGATATCGTCACAGTGAAGAAAAAATCATCCGGAGGCATTAAGATCATATGCAATAATCCATCAGTTCCGGATGATCACAATAATATAGCATACAAATGTGCTGATCTGTTTTTTAAAACTCAGGGTATTACGTCCGGATCAGTCGAGATAACCATAGATAAAAGAATTCCGGTAGCCGGAGGTCTTGCTGGCGGCTCAACCGACGGAGCATCTGTTCTGAAAGCATTAAACATACTTTATGATCAGAATTTAGATATAACGGAGCTTTGTACAATAGGTTCAAAGATAGGTGCTGATATTCCCTACTGTCTGAAAGGCGGGACTTGTCTATGCGAAGGCATAGGCGATATTCTTACACCGTTTGAATCCGACTTAAAGAGTTATATATTTGTCTTAGCAGAGATTCCGGCTTCTGTAAGTACCAAGGAAGCTTATGAGATAATAGACAAAAACAATATCAAAGAAAATTCCCTTTGTGTTGACGAAATCATTAACTGCCTTAAAGAAGGAAATCTAAGGCCTAACCTTCTGTACAACGTTTTCGAAAAAATCGAAGAACAAAACATACCGCAGATAACAAGCGTCAAAAATGTTTTGGATTCGTTTGATGCACTGAAATCCATGATGAGCGGGAGCGGACCCACAGTTTTCGGGATTTTTTCGAATTTGAAAAATGCAGCGTCTGCATGCAGTGATCTGAAAGACAAGGGAATTAATGCATATATATGCAGAAGCATATGAAGATTAATACCTTTCCCGACATGATTATTTAATGTCAATATTGCAAGAATAACATGGGCATATTTCATTTTCAGCCCATGTTTTCTGTTTTTTGTAACATATACTTGCAAAATATGAAAGTTTATATATTTTTATTGCATTTATATTCGTTTTGTGTTATATTTATGCAAATATTATTTTTGGAGGATTTACCATGAGTTACTTACAGAATGTACTTAATCAAGTGGAAACAAAATATTCATATCAGCCCGAATTCCTTCAGGCTGTACGAGAGGTTTTTGAGTCTTTGGAAAAGGTAATAACCCAAAACGAAAAACTTTACGAAGATAATGCAATCCTTGAAAGAATTACAGAACCTGACAGACAAATACAGTTCAGAGTTCCGTGGGTAGATGATAACGGAAAGATCAGAGTAAATACCGGATACAGAGTTCAGTTCAACAACTCCATAGGCCCATACAAAGGCGGTCTCAGATTACATCCGTCCGTAAACCTTTCGGTTATCAAATTCCTTGGATTTGAACAGGTATTCAAAAATTCACTTACCTCGCTTCCTATGGGCGGAGGCAAAGGCGGTTCCGATTTCGATCCCAAAGGTAAAAGCAACAGAGAAATAATGGCTTTCTGCCAGAGTTTTATGACCGAACTTTACAAATATATCGGAAAGGATACTGATGTACCTGCCGGTGATATAGGTGTCGGTGCTCGAGAGATCGGTTTCATGTTCGGACAGTACAAGAGAATCACCGGACTTTACGAAGGTGTTCTCACAGGAAAAGGACTTTCTTATGGCGGTTCACTTGTCAGAACACAGGCAACGGGATACGGACTCCTTTAT
>CACXBN010000312.1 GCA_902765885.1 uncultured Ruminococcus sp.
AATCCAATTTTATATGGTGAACAACAGAGACTGAATGAGATAATTCAGTCTTATTTGTTTACAAAAAATATTTTTTGGTTTATAATGATATCAGCAAATATTACTATATTTCCGGAGGAAAAAAATGAAAAACTCGGTTAAAAAAATTATTTCAATGATGCTCGTTGCATGCATGGTTCTCACATTCGCATTATCTGCATCGGCAGCATTCGAAGGATTCGGAGGAAGTCTGTTCAGAGCACTCAGCTACTCTAACATCTTCTCAGCAGAAAAATCCGGTACAGATGCAAATGTCAAACCGGAAAACATTTATGACAGAACATTTGACGCGGTAGGATTCGCCAAGATTTTCTCGCTCAAGAATCAGAACGGCGAGGAAGAAGAGACTGAGTCCGGCGACCGTCCTGCTTCATCGATTTACAAAAGAGTCGTAGTGCTTGGCGTTGACGGAGGAGGTACCTTCTTCAAGGATACTCCCACACCGAATATCGACAGGATATTCGCTAACGGCGCAATCACATATGAAGCAATAACTTCCACCCCTAGTATCAGCGCTCAGTGCTGGGGATCACTTCTTCACGGCGTAACACCCGAGTTCCATATGCTTACGAACTCAGTCAGCTCGCCGTTCCCGATGGACTCTTTGTTCCCGAGCTATTTCCGCGTAGTAAGAGATGCATTTCCTGATGCCGAACTCGCTTCCTTCAACAACTGGAGCGTTATAAACACCGGTATCATTGAAGATGAAATCGGAGTATACAAAGACAATGCCTCTGATGACGCCAAGGTTACGGAGCTTGTCCTCAATTATCTCGACGATCATGATCCGACACTCCTGTTCGTACATTTCGACAGTTGTGACGGCGCAGGCCACTCTTCCGGATACGGTTCGGAAAAACACCTTAAACAGGTGACAACGGTAGACGGATACATAGGCCAGATATATGATAAGATGGCAGAGAAGAAGCTTCTCGACGACACACTCTTCATAGTTGTTCCCGACCATGGCGGCACACCTGGCGGCTCACACGGCGGTGACAGCGAAGCCGAAATGAAGATAATGGTCGCAATCGCAGGTAAGACCGTTCAAAAAGGCACCATCGGAGAGATGGAAATCAGAGACATAGCTTCCATAGTAACATATGCTCTCAACCTCGAACAGCCTGAAACATGGACCTCAAGAGTGCCGTCAGGCGTATTCAAGGGCGTGGAAGCAGGCGAGAGACCCGTTTATGAGTTCCCGGAAAACATCCGTTATAAGAACCAGGGACAGCCGACTCCTCTGAAGGATTCCGGAAAATACATCACTGATTTCTTCAATGCAGAAGAGATCATTGGATATATCACACTTGACGGTGAGACCAAGGTCGACGTCGGTGATTATGACGCAGAACAGCGCGATAAGCTTTACTACGTAGACGGTTATTACGGTCAGGCAGCTTCAATGGATGACGGTTATGTGAAGCTCAGATACATTCCCAACTCTGACAGCTTCTCGGTATCGCTCTGGCTCAATACCAGAGGAATCGGCGGAGACCCTGCAATCGTTTCCAATAAGAACTGGAATGACGGTCGTACTCAGGGGTTTGTACTTTCGCTCAGAACCAGTGATATCAAATTCAACCTGGGGAACGGAAATGCCCGTATGGATGCCGAATTCCCGCTTCCTTCAGATTATCAAAACGGCTGGACTCATGTGATTCTCATCGTTGACCGCGAAAACAATGTCGTAAAGCTCTCATATGATTTCGGCGAACCGATATCGGTTGAGATTCCGGATTCTCTTAAATCGTGCTCATTCAACGGAGTCACCAACAGCATCAACTTCGGTCAGGACGGAACCGGAAGCTATGAACCGCTCCCGGCAACTCTCGATGATATCATCGTGTTTGACAAAGCTCTTACTGCCGATGACATCGCAGCTCTTAAGGAATACTACCAGGCAGAGAGATAATGTCCGAAAACACTGCCCCGAAAAACTGTGCCACATGCGAGTATTATGATTATCTTGATAACGAGAACAGTGACATGGGATGCACTATAGACATGGACGAAGATGAAATGTGGCATCTCCGTTCAGACAGCCATCACAGCTGCCCTTATTATAAACAGTACGACGAATACAAATCTGTCAGAAGGCAGAATTAACTTACTCACAGGAAGAACATTTCTCGAAAGGAATCTCATTAAATGAGTGACCAATTACAGGTAAAAAACGCTCCCGGGAGGATAGTCCATATAATCAACCCGGGCGCGGGAAGCAAAAACGATGGAAAGATCAAAGAAACTGTCGGGAAAGCAGGCGGTGAGATCCTGAACATCGGTGACACAAGAGTCAGAGAAGCAGTATGTGATCTCTTTACCAAAGACCCTTTCGCACATGCCGTTGTTTACGGCGGTGACGGTACGGTTTTCGAAACCGTAAACGGGATATTTGATTCGGGCGCTGAGAAAACAGCAACATTTTCCGTAGTTCCCACTGGGAGCGGAAATGATTTCTCAACATACGTCAATGATTCAGGAGAGTTTACGAGAAGAGAGCTCGTTAAGATCGATGTGGTAAAGACTGTATCCGGCGAAGTCACCAGGTATTTTGCCAATATGATGAATGTCGGATTTGACTGCGCGGTCGTGGAGGAAACTCTGAGGCTCAAGGACAAACCGCTGTTCAGCGGGAAAAACGGTTACCTGGCTGCAGCATTCAAGGTCATGCTTCAAAAAAAGACCACCGCACTCGATATAACTTTCAAAGATTTCTATGACATCAAGACCGGAGAGATCATACCTGAAACTGATTTCAGCAAAAAGGTTCTTCTGTGTGCGGTAGCAAACGGAAAGTTCTGCGGAGGCGGATTCAAAGCAGCGCCGCTTTCATCCCTGAATGACTCTTTTTCAGATGTTGTGATAGCCAATGACGTAAGCAGGAGAAAATTCATATCCATTATCGGAAACTACCGCAAAGGCAACTATATTTCCGACAAGGGAGAACTGCTCAGAAGTTTTAAGGACGTTATAGACTACAGACGCTGCAGAAAAATGACCATCGTCGGAGCTGAAACATTCTGCCTTGACGGTGAGATATTCAAAACGGGCGAAGATAAGAAGATAGATGTAGAAACAATCCATTGCGCTCTGGGCTACATCCCTCTTTAATATGGAGATATAATGGAACAGAAAATTTTCACAAAAAATGACAGCGGGTTCATCTGCCGCAATTGCGGATATGAAGTTCCTCCGCTGAGATACACATCAAGGAATCACTGTCCGAAATGTCTTCATTCACTGCACCTTGATATAAATCCGGGAGACCGTGCTGCGGAATGCGGCGGCCTCATGGAACCGATCCACGCAGAGCCGGATCCAAGAAAAGGATTCATCATCACCCACAGGTGCAAAAAGTGCGGAGCTGTCAGAAGAAACAAGTCGGCAAAAGACGATGACGAAGATCTTCTGATCAAACTTACCGCCATGCATTAATCAGCAAAAAGGCAGGATTCACGTGAGTCCTGCTTTTTGTTTTGTTGACAATCCTTTTTTGCATGTATATAATTGAAAATGCAGTATACATTACGATGAAAGGAGCATGCGAAGAACATGACGGCCGGTGAAAGATTCCGTATATTATCTGTTACGCTTATATCCATGTTAATTATCCTGTGCCTCGGATTCGGCGTTTTCGCAGACGCTCCTATAGACGAATACTCGTCATACCGATCCGAAATACCGAATTATGATGAGATATATGAGCTCCTTTACACCTCCGCAACCGAAGGAGAAACGGTTGTCCTTACAAAGGGTCTCAATATAGATGATAAATATATAGTAGGGATTTTCACCGATCTTGTTTCGTCATCTCCGGAACTGTTTTATCTGAACAGGACATTATCATATCAGTACAGTCCGCGCGGAGAATCCCGGTACATAAACAGAGTATATTTTTCATACAGCATGCAGGGAAAGGAACTTAAAGAGGCTCAGAAAACATATGAAGAGTGGATAAACCACTTCGTATCGCTCGTTGATCCTTCCATGACAGATCTTGAAAAAGCCCTGTGGTTTCACGATTATATACTGTCTTTCTACTCATATGACATAAGCAAGACCATTTATGACGTATACGGCCTTATAATGAACGAAACCGGAGTATGCAGGGCGACTTCACTGCTTTACTCCGCGGTCATGAACAGACTCGGAATAGACTGCACCATGGTCATAAGCGATGAAATGGTCCACGCCTGGAACATTATAAAAATCGACGGGAAATGGTACCATGTGGATCTGACTTTCGATGACCCGCTGTACGACAGGCTCGGACGGGTGGGACACGGTCACTTTCTGCTGTCCGACGAGGAAATAGCATCTGCCGAAAAGGGCAGCCATACAGACTGGCACACAAGCATCTCGTGTTCCGAACCATTCAAGGGTCCCAAGCCATGGGACGGTGTCAACTCCAGAATGAGTAAAATAGGAGACCGGTGGTATTATGTTGACAATGAAGACAAGTCGGTCAAATACATTTCAACAAACTGTTCGGAAAAAGGGAAAATATCAGATATAAACAGCATGTGGTTCGTTTCCGAAGCCAGGGAAATCGGGTGGGTAGGTTCTTTTTCTTCGGCGGCGGAATACGGAGGCAAACTCTACTGGAACTCTGCTGACGAGATATTTGAATATGATCCTTCTTTAAACACCATAAGGACAGTCTGGAGAGCAGATGAATCAGAGCAGATAATCAGCATTGCAATCTTCAATGATCAGCTTTGCATGCAGATCAGCTTCAACGTAAACGAACACAGCTACGGACATATTAAAAAAGTTCCTATGTCTTCGCTTTATTCAACAGTCACCCTTCCCTTTGACGACGTGCCCGGAAATCATCCGTGGATCGACTCCATAGTAAGGCTCTATGAAGCAGGGGTGTTTACGGGTGTATCTGAAAAGAAATTTGCTCCGTCCTCATCACTCACCAGAGGAATGTTCGTAACGATCCTCGGCCGCCTGTCGGGCGTCAAAATTTCGAACTACTATTCAAGCCATTTCGATGACGTAATACCCGGAAGATGGTATTCTTACTATGTGGAATGGGCTTTTGAAAACAATATCATAGACGGCATGGGGGATGGCAGATTCGCACCTGAGAAAGAAATCTCCAGAGAACAGATGTTCAAAATACTTGCAGAATATATTTCCAATTTCAAAACAGAGCTGTCAGGGCAAAATGATCAGGGCGAATTATCTTTTCCCGATGCATCGGACATCTCATCATGGGCACGGCCTTCATTCCTTTTCTGCATTTCAAACGGAATAATCGACGTAAAAAGCGGTGAAATGCTCCGGCCGCAGGACAGTGCAACCCGAGCGGAAGCTGCATTTCTCATAGATCTGGTTTCAAAGTACCCGGACATAATCCAATCACGGAAATAGCACAATATACTTCATCATAGAAAGGAAATAATCATGAAAAGAATACTATCTCTCGTTCTTGTGCTGTCAATGATTACCGGAATGGTGGTCATAACAAGCGCCGATGAACCTTCATCGTGGGCAAAAACAGAGGTCGAGGCAGCTGTAGAGGCAGGACTCGTTCCCGAATACATTCAGAAGGGCTGGACTTCTCCGATAACCCGCGGACAGGTTTCAGAGATGTTCATAAGACTTCTCGAAAAGGCAACCGGCAAAACGGTTGACGATATAATCGCCGAAAAGGGCGCTGTGATAGAAGAAGGCAAGTTCGAAGACACCAATGACGGCAATGTATATGCGGCAAACGCTCTCGGTATCATCAACGGTACAAGTTCTTCAAAATTCTCGCCTGACGGAACACTGAAGAGAGCCCAGATAGCC
>CACXBN010000313.1 GCA_902765885.1 uncultured Ruminococcus sp.
GCGGGCGTGGTGGAATTGGTAGACTCGACGGATTTAGGTTCCGTTGCCATCCGGTGTGCGGGTTCGAGTCCCGCCGCCCGCACCATAACTGCATGGCGACGTTGATACGATCGCCATGCGGTTTTTTTCACTCCGCCTGAAATGAAAGCCCTTGCTGCATAAGGCTTTGCGGGCTTTTCGCATACGGCAGCATGAAAAAACGGCTTGGCAGAGTGCTCTGTCATGCCGTTTTTTCATTAATTTGGAATCTTTCCCTGTCAAAATTACCGTATGCGAGATGGTGTGTCGCCGTATGCAAGATGGTTACTTCCCGTATGCGAGAAGGGTCATCCGTATGCGAGAAGTGACTGCCGTATGCGAGAAGAATATTATGTAAACCGCAGATGGAATTGCGTACAGTTGTCGCGTGATATCCGTAGTTTTATGGGAGGAACAATTTATGCTCCTCGACTTTGCGGCTTTTTCTTACTTGTTTACGGCGTCCTTGAGGGTCTTGCCGACCTTCACGGCGACAGCCTTGTGCGCAGCGACTTCAATGGTCTCTCCAGTTCTGGGATTTCTGGAGTTCCTTGCCGGAACGTCCTTCACAGTCAGAGACAGGAAGCCGGGCAGCGTAACGCTCTCACCGGCGACAAGCGCTTCTTCGCAAACAGCGGTGAAGGCGCCGAGCATCTCGGCGGCGGCCTTCTGGGTGGAGCCGGTTTTCTCAGCGAGCTTGGTAATCAATTCTTTCTTGGTCATGGTTTTTCTCCTTTTTTCTGATTTATTGTGACGCGGTACTATAGAACAATCATTCCCCGGTTTCAAGTGCTTTACTGTTTTTATCTGGAAATGTTGCAGTTGAGACGTTCTTCTGATATAATAAATTTATGCTGCTTGAAATATAACGAGAGGGTCCACACATGGAAAACACACGAATAATCTGTTATGGATCGCTAAAAGAGATCCAGCAGAAAATCGAAGAAGAATTTGACTGGAAAGCAATTGCAGACGCGTCTCCGTTTATGAAAAAAGCTGACAACACGTTGGATACTTTTATCATCACATACAAAGGACCAGCCATTCAGGAAGAAACAGCCGAGATTCATACATCTTCAAGGATGCTTACGATCGATCGGTGTGATTACACCGTCAAAGAACATATACTCCCGATTTTGGAACAGGCCGTCTCGGATGTGTTGAATTGCCGCTGTGCCATTCGTTTTAATCCTGTTTCCGATAAAACAGAACAATTCACGGTGCTGCTTTTTTCTCCGGAGCAACGAACCTTCCACGGCCTGCGAACAGGCAGCCTGTTAACCTTTGGTTCATATGCACAGAGAGAAAACAGGAAAAAACAACCGGTACAATGGCGTGTTTTGGATATCAGTGAAAGTGAGGCATTCTTGATTACCGAAAAGTCAGTGATGATTTCGGGATATTGTGATGCAAAAAAGGTCTATGGAAACCCCTGGTATACGAGATACGGGAACTGTTTGGCCAGGGAAATGTGCAACGGAGTGTTTTACCACAAAGCATTTGACAGTGAAAAAGACTGCATTCTGCCACAGCGGGTAGATGGCGTCAAGTACGGTCCGGTCTGCACAGATGAAGTGTTTTTGCTTTCCGAAGAACAAGCCCGTCTGTTTTTCCGGGATGCCTCAGATCGCCGAACGATGCCGTCTGACGATCTTCTGTCGCTGGAAGCGGAGACGCCGGAAATGCGTATGAGTCATGGCTACGAACAGGATAAAGACTTTGTAGCATGGTGGCTGCTTCCGGAAGATTGCGGTCCTTGCAGTTTTTCATACCCAAAAGCTGTATGGCCGGACGGACACATCCAATTTCACGGAAGAAACGTCGGTCATAGTGATTTCACGATTCGTCCCTGCATTTGCGTGAGCCTGGATGAAAGATTCCGAGACATAATTGATCAAAACAAAAAGAAGGGTGAAGCTTTTGAATGAGGGCGGCCGGCGGTTATGCCGCTGCAAAGCCTGCGGCGGGTACGTTTTGGCGCAGAGCTCGGAAAAGGCTTTCATCGTCGGATCTTCAATTTTCGAAGAACACCTTCCAGAATCGCTCGGGAAAAGACGGATTCTTCTCTGCACTCGAATTGACAGGAGGGACGCAGAACCATTCCCCGTAGTGGACGATGTTCCCATCAGCCGCGACGAATTACGCATCCGAAAGGATCTGAAACAGAAAGGAGAACTGAAAATGGAAAATGTTGGCGCAGGCATTCCGATAAATGAAACGATACCGCAGCAGAAAGTTCATTATTCATTAGATTCCTTCCTGGAGTTTTTTCACGGTGAGCGCAAAAAAACTTTTCCGCTTTACTACAGCAGCAGGCAGCTGGAGTGGATATCGCAGGGTTACGATGTCGGAGAACCCGTGGGAAGGGTTGAGCTCTACCATGATGTTTCCATGGAAAAATGGAGGGTAAGTTTTCAGTTGGAACCTGACCGCTGGTGGTTCCTGTCTGTTTTCTTCCATGAAGAAGGTGCGTTTGATATGTTCTCTTTGGACTTTGAAGATGCACATGACTCTCATTATGAATTTGAGGATGAAGAAGCGGCCCGTAGAATCCTGTATCAAAGCGGAGATGAAGACCTGTTTCTTCATGAAATAATGATCAGATTCATAAAAGAGAACAGCAACGGAGACAGCTACCGCGGGGGATTTGCGCTAAAAGATAAAATATGGTGTCTCTTCCTGCGTTCTTCCCATTACTAAAGTTACATCCCGCTAAAACGCAGCTGGAAACCTAAATCAAAAACTAATCAGCAAAATGTTATGTAAACCTATGCACCCCGCCCCGGAACAATGCAACCCACCGGCGCTTGCGGGGTGCATTCGGTCAATTGCAAAATGCACCCCCCGGGGTGCATTTTGTATCAAAATATGCGTGATACTCCATAACTGCATGGCGACGTTGATACGATCGCCATGCAGTTATTTTTGCACCCCACCCAAGCGGGGATGCCCTTGTTTTATCAGGTTTTTGGACTTCTCGCGCACGAAAACAAAGCGAAACCGGCCTGGCAGATCACTCTACAAGGTCGGTTTTAGCGTTTTTATCCGGTTTTGCCCAGAAGAAATCGTGTACGAGATGGTATTTCGTGTGCGAAATGGGTATTCGTGTGCGAGATGATTTTTGCCTATTATCCTTGATTATTTAGCCTACTTTTCTTTGAGCTGTAGTGGCTGTCTTTCCGATGTTTGCCATATTCATCCGTGGTGACATTGCTGCGCCGCTTCCGCTCCTCCTGTACCAAATCAAATATCTCTTTCGATATAATTGCAGGAAAAATATCATTTACCTGGTACCGGGGCTCAGTTTCATTTATGATTTGCTTATGCCCTTTTCCTGGCGATACGATTGTCTTACGTGCTATGACACTGCCGGTGTACTTTTCGTTGGAAAGAATAGTTTCTATCGCACGTTTGCTCCAGGTCTCATTGCCTCTGGATGATAAAATACCTTCCTCTTTGAGGATTTTTTGAATACCGACA
>CACXBN010000314.1 GCA_902765885.1 uncultured Ruminococcus sp.
ATCTAATGGTAATGTCAAGTGCTGGTTTACCAATGCGGTAAATTTTTATTAGAGAAATCTATTCATTAATGAACCAGTACTGAATTTCGTCGAAATTAGAGAGTTTGACATTGATTTTAGTAATCGTGAGAGGTAGCTGACCTTGGAATGCTTTTTTACCATGCATTTCTCAAAAGATTCCATATCAAAATGGCGGTCATGGCATCAACGCTAAAATACAACAGCGGATCCATAATTATCATGTCATGGGTCCGCTGTTCTAATAATAATTCTATTATGTGCTTGGAGTCATATATTTTCAGAAAATCATCCTTCGCTGCTTTCATCATTACTGCCGGAACCTATCTTTTCAAAAAAGGTTCTGAGCTTCTCGAGATTCATGTTTCTCAGCTCGTCTGCATAATCATCCGCATTGAGTGCTTCATCTGCAATGTCAGCGGGGAATACTGCCCGGATTTTTTCTTCATAATCGTAACCGTCTTCGGAATCGGAGTATTCTTCCGGTGTAAAGTAATCTTTGAGGTCATATCCGCCATTTTCGTCAATCATGAAAGTGATGGCGGCAGGAGTTAATCCTCCGCTGACTTCCTCTCCCTTCGAGTTATATGTCATATGATATACCATCATGTATATGGTCGTCTCCTTTATGTCCCCGACTGAACTCTTTTCAGACAGGACATGATAACTTTGGAGATGGATGAGTCCGTCAGGAACATCGCTTGCATATAAATGGCTGAGGGCAGACGATATCGCGGCGTCCTGTCCCGTAACTGTATCCGAAACTGGAAGTGAGATCACAAACCGCGCATCGAATTCTTTAAACTGCGACATGACGGAATTGGGGATATCGACGATCACGAACCAGCTTGCCATGTTGTCGGTAAATGATTCCGGATCGTTTGTCTGTGTGACGTCAAGACGGAAGTATTCTCCCTCATAGTATATATCCTGAAGTGCGAAGCGGAACGAACCACTCGATGCTCCCACATACGCCATTATAACGCTTCTGTAATCAAAGAATCTTTCGTCATATTCTCGGGATATCAGATTGAATGAAGGAATTTCATCATATCCCTCATCAAGCGTGAAAATATTTCCGAACTTCTCTTTGAAAACATCAAGGTCCTCTTTTGTCCTGAACACGAATACGGGCAGACTTGCTCCGTCACTTGTTTCACTGTTTTGGCCGCTGCCCTCGGTCATTCTGTCCGCATTTGCGCATTCCGTAAAAATGAGTTTATTGTCAGACCAGTTTGCATATGCGATATAAGCGTTGATATCATGTACATAAGGAACATCAGCGCCGTCTCCGAGCAGCGCGTTGCGGAGTTGCTCCCTGTATCCGTCGTTTATAAAGTACATATAACTTGAGAGCGGGTTGTGGAACGGATAGATTTCAATATCTTCTTTTGCAATATCGTAAGTTGAAAGTATCGCCTTCATCTCTGCTATGCTTGTTCCCTTAAGAGACGCCAGTTCAAAATCAGTCCTTGTGTCTCCGCCCGGGACAAGAGCACACAAATGAGAGGTGTCTCCCATCTGCCAGACGCAGATCTTAAGTCCGTTTTCCGCATTAAGTCCGAAATAATCGGGATACTTTTCTTTAAGATCCTCGAGATTGTAGTTCATATAGTTCTGCACACGCGTTACCGAGTAAATGTTTTCAATCTGCGCGGGGAGGGAGTCTGAAACCGTTCCCGAGTATTTGACTTTTATGACGTCCCCTGGTGCCTTGACCGTATAAAGTATTATTTCCAGCGGAATGCTTATTGAGCCCAGCCTCATTATCTCGTCAGGTCCCGATATCGGTTTTACTATAGCTGTCTCTTCTGTGAGCGATGATATCTCTGCCGTAAACTCCGACTCTTCGTATTTACCAAACGTTGACATCAGATATGCGGTAACGGATTCAAAATATTTTGCGGCTGACTGATAGCATCTGTCATGAAGTTTTTCCGAGTCTTTCATGTCAAGCGCTTTTCCCCGGGCGTATGAGGGAAACTTCTCACGGATGTCGTCTTCAAATCCCCTGCCGTCTCTCGGTTCCCAGTATTCCACGACCGAATAAACGGGGGAAGAATTGTATGACGTGTCAAATGTGATGGCGACCGGGCCGTATGTGCCGGATTCAAGTGAAATCACCATGGCTTCACATGAGAATTTTTCGCACGTCACTTTTGCGTAAACCGTGGTCTTATTGTCCTTTTTGGATACGCCGAGAACATCATAGGCGACTGCCGTATATGTGTCGTCGTCTCTCTCACCTCCGTTTTGTTCGAGTATCGCCGCTTCCATCGAAGCATTCATCTTATCATCAAGCTTACCGGGTGAAAAAGGATTTGTCATAAGGCAAACGACCAGAACGACTGAC
>CACXBN010000315.1 GCA_902765885.1 uncultured Ruminococcus sp.
TCGTTTGACTTCATGAAAAACGAGCTCGGTTTTGACAGCTTGATAGATTCTTATGTTACAAGCTCGGGACAGGTGATTACCGACCGTGGCCTTGCCGCACTTTCTCTTGGTCAGCCTAACTACGGCGTAACGGTCCTTGAGATGACGGCAGCATACTGTATTTTCCAAAATAAGGGAGTATACAATTCTCCAAACCTTTACTTGTATGTTGAAGACAGCCAGGGCAATCTCATTCTTGGCACAAGAGGAGACAAAAGCATCACTCCCAGCAATCATGTTCAGGGCAGGATAGTCATCAGTGAGGAAAGTGCCTCCATAATGACCAAGATGCTTGAAAATGTCGTGGATTATGGTACAGGTATGGGAGTGACACTGGACAATACCATCAGTGTTGCCGCAAAAACCGGTACAACAACAGCAGACTTTGACAGATACTTTATGGGATATACTCCGTATTATGTAGGCGGGGTGTGGACAGGTTATGATATTCCTCAGTCACTGAGCGCGTTCAATATGAGTCCTTCTCTTGTGATATGGGATACGATAATGACTATGCTTCATCAGAAATTCATAGATGAGGCAGCTGCCGGTGGCGAACAGCTGAAAAGGTTTGAGCTCGCCAACGGAGTAATTGAAGCCGAGTACTGCAGGGATTCCGGCAAGCTTTGTACGGAGGCATGTGATCTCGACCCGAGAGGTTACAGACATGAAAAAGGATATTTCACCAGAGAGACCGTTCCGACAGAGTATTGCTCGACTCACGTAAAAGTCAAAAGGGATACCAAAACGAATCTCATTGCATGTCCAAACTGCAATCCGGCAGACTGTGTTGATGTAGCCCTTATAAAAGTGGAAGACAGAAGTTTTCCGATGGAACTTTACATCGAAGACGCGCAATATGTTTACAGAGAGATGCCTTCAAGCGTAAAGCCGGCAGGCTGGTGGGGCGTTCCGTATTTCCAGAACGGTCTGCCTGAAGGAGTATTCATAGGGTCTTCCGGGGTAACTACGCCTTATAATGCATACTGCTACTTCCACTGTGACTACAGACCGTGGGGTGGAAATCCTCCTGCTGAGGACAGCGGATATGATCCAAAAGCTAAGACAAAGGACAATACCAAAAATACAGATGACAAAAAGACCAACTCTATAGCAGATGAAGCTGTAGAAGACTAGAAATTCATAATAGTTTGACCAGCCCCAGTCGTGAATGGCTGGTCAAATTATTTCGTGATTCACGGAAGGAACAAAAAGAATACTATATATAAAACGGAATTTGCTGCATATGGAAATTTTGGATTTGCCGGAAAAACTGAAAAAAGAAAAAGATCTTACGGATTCAGAATTTAAATATATTTTGGAAAACAATGATCTTGACTCTCGTATTCGCACTCTTGCGGTCGAAGAGCGTGAAAAAATTTACGGTAAGGACGTTTATGTCAGGGGACTTATCGAATTCACAAATTATTGTAAAAATGACTGTTACTACTGCGGTATAAGAAGAAGCAACCTCAAAGCCCACAGGTACAGACTGACACGCGGGGAAATACTCGCATGCTGCGATGAGGGATACAAACTGGGATACAGGACATTTGTGCTCCAGGGCGGGGAGGATCTGAGCTACAGCGATGATGACATTTGCGGTATTGTATCATCAATAAAGGAGTCACATCCGGACTGTGCCGTCACCCTGTCGATTGGTGAAAAGAGCAGGGAAACATATCTGAAGTATTATAGCGCCGGGACAGACAGATATCTGCTGAGGCACGAGACTGCGGATAATGAGCATTATTCAAAACTCCATCCGGCAAACATGAGTCCGGATAACAGAAAAAGATGCCTGTATGATCTGAAGGAAATAGGTTTTCAGGTCGGAGCCGGTTTTATGGTAGGATCTCCGTACCAGACAACGGAAAATATAATAAGCGATCTGAGGTTTTTAAAAGAACTGTCCCCGGATATGATAGGAATCGGGCCATATCTTACGCATGACGAGACTCCGTTTGCGGGATTTAAAAACGGAAGCTATCAGCTTACGATCAAGCTGCTTTCAATATTGAGACTGATGTTTCCGTATGTGCTTCTGCCTGCCACGACGGCGCTCGGAACCATAAACGTCAGGGGGAGAGAAGAGGGCATACTTGCGGGAGCCAATGTCCTTATGCCGAATCTTTCACCTGTTTCAGTGAGAAAGTACTATGAGCTTTATGAAAATAAAATATGCACCGGAGATGAATCAGCTCAGTGCAGAAACTGCCTTGAAAAAAGGGTTGAATCCATAGGCTACCGGATAATAACTGATATTGGAAATGTAAAGAGGTAAAATGAGTAAAGCACTAATAGCTATGAGCGGGGGCGTTGATTCAAGCGTTGCCGCCTATTTGATGACAAAAAACGGATATGACTGTATCGGCGTCACGATGAAACTGTACGGAAACGAAGATATCGGTCTTTCGAAAGGCCATACCTGCTGCTCCCTTGATGACGTAGAGGATGCGAGAAGCGTTGCACGAAAAATCGGAATCCCCTATTATGTTTTTAACTTCAGGGACAGGTTCAGGGAAGACGTAATAGATAAGTTTGTGTCGGCATATGAAAACGGATGTACTCCGAATCCCTGTATCGACTGCAACAGGTTTCTGAAATTCAAAAAGCTCTTCGAAAGAGCGGAAGAGCTTGGCTGTGATTATATCGTTACGGGACACTATGCCAGAATAGAACATGGAGAAGACGGACGTTTCAGACTTATGAAAGCAGTTGACCAGAACAAGGATCAGAGTTATGTGCTCTATTCCATGACACAGGGTCAGCTGGCTAGAACCATGTTTCCACTTGGCGGGATGACGAAAGACGAGACAAGAGCGATAGCAGAGGAAAACGGTTTCATAAATTCCCACAAACATGACAGCCAGGACATATGCTTCGTTCCGGACGGGAAATATGCTGATTTCATCACAAGATATACCGGTAAAGAGTACCCGTGCGGAAATTATGTGGATGTTGACGGCAACATTCTCGGAACCCACAAGGGAATTATAAGGTATACCATCGGTCAAAGAAAAAAACTTGGTTTGATCCTGGAAGAACCGCTGTATGTATCCAAAGTGGATCCGGAAAGCAATACTGTAACACTTGACAAGGAAGAAGGCCTGTTTTCAACTGCTCTTACGGCAACTGACATCAATCTGATCTCCGTGGAAAAGATTGAAGAACCGATGCGTGTGAAAGCCAAAGTAAGGTACAGGCAAAAAGAACAGGATGCTACTGTCGTTCAGACAGATGATGATAGAATAAGTGTCGTGTTTGACGAGCCGCAGCGTGCGATCACTAAAGGGCAGGCTGTAGTTATGTATGACGGAGATACCGTGGTCGGCGGAGGAACAATATCATAGATATTCGGGGGATAAGACAGTGACTTCGTTTGCCTTAAAAATAATAGCTGCAGTTACGATGCTGATTGATCATACCGGATACATTCTTTTTCCTTCCCTGAGCATTCTGAGAATAATAGGCCGGTTGTCTTTCCCGATATATGCCTTTTGTATTGCCGAAGGATTCAGATATACAAAAGATAAGAAAAAGTATTTTCTGAGAGTGTTTTTGCTCGGACTACTGTGCCAGATAGTATTTTTTATCGTTCAAAAAGATATTTATCTCGGGATTCTCATAGTTTATTCTTTTTCCATGATCCTAATGTTTCTTATTGACATTATGAAGGATCAGATAAAAAAGAATAGTGAAAAAGGAAAAAAACAGTATTCAGCCATAGCGGTGCTTCTCTTAATTCTTTCTCTCACCCTCGGACTTTTCTTCTTCTGCAGAGCGGTGTCAGTGGATTACGGATTTTTCGGAATCATGCTGCCGGTCTTTGTATATGTTTTTGATGATTTGAGACTCAGAAAGATCTCTTTTTCGGTCGGATTGCTCTTATTGTGCGTTTATGAGTGGGTATTTGCACGGTATCCTCTCCAGATGTGGGCTATTATGACAATCCCGCTTATCATTATGTATAACGGACAGCGAGGACCCAGGGGGTGGAAATACTTTTTCTATGTGTTTTATCCTGTTCACTTTGCGGTGCTGTATCTCATTGACTTGATAATATAGATTATGAGAATGGAGAAAAAATGCTCGATTATATTTTTTTTGATCTTGACGGTACACTTACGGATCCTGCTTTGGGAATAACCAATTCCATTATGTACGCATTAAAAAAAATGGGCAGGGAAATCCCGCCCAGAGAGGAATTGTATTTCTTTATAGGTCCTCCGCTTGTCAAAAGCTTTATGGAATACTGCAGCATAGATGAAGAAGAAGCATATGATGCAGTAAAGAAATACAGAGAGTATTTTTCGGTATACGGACTGTTTGAAAATGATCCGTATGACGGTGTATATGACTCACTTGAAAAAATAAAATCATCCGGAAAGAAGCTTTGTATTGCAACATCGAAACCGGAAGAATATACTTTGAGAATTCTCGAGAAATTTGATCTGCTCAAATACTTTGATTTTGTCTGCGGTGCTTCAATGGATGAGAAGCGGTCGGAAAAAGCTGACATTATAAAGTACGCCCTTGAAACCACCGGATGCAAGCCGGATGATGCCATAATGGTCGGAGACAGGCTTCACGATATACAGGGAGCCAAAAAATGCGGAGTGAGATCGGTTGGCGTTCTTTGGGGATATGGATCCAGAGAAGAACTTGAAGAAGCAGGCGCTGATTATATTGTAAATGATTTCAGCGAGCTGAATGATGTTCTGCATGGCCTGGAATGAAAAGACGTGAATCTCTGCTGTTAAGTATCATATAGCCGTCCGTGTTTCTGAAATCTTCACGATTGGCCTTGATAACTTCTCCGTTCGGCTTTTCAAATATTCCCCCGGCCTCAGTTACTATTATCTGAATTCCGGCAGTATCCCATTCCTTTGTTCCGGGACTGAGCTTGTAATGCACATCGGCGCTTCCTTCCGCTATCATGCATCCTTTGAGACAGCTTCCAACCTCGAGATATTCCTTTATTCTGCCCGCATTTCTGCTTAATATTTCATCGTTTTCTTTTTCGAGATGCGAGCGGCTAAGCAGCATTATGAGATTTTTACGGCGTCTTGAAACATGAATCCGTTCTCCGATTCCGTAATGAAAATCATTGCAATCATCAAATGATACGCGGTATGACCCATGACCGGATGATGCATAATAGATGAGGTTCTTCGTTGGAACTGAAACCATCCCGCATACGATTTCATTGTCTACTGCCAGTGCTATTGATACACAGAATTCATCTATGTGTTCGACATATTCCTGCGTCCCGTCAAGCGGATCAATGATAAACACACCTTTATCGTTCTCAAGACGGCTTCTGTCATCAGCCATCTCCTCGGAAAGAATAGAGTATTCAGGATAAAGATGCCTGATGCCGGAGACAATGATTTCATTCGATATGAGATCGGCTTTGGTAAGCGGCGATCCGTCGCTTTTTATGGTCACATCAAAACTTTCACGATATATTCTCTTTATTTCAAGAGAGGCTTTGATTATATACGGAATTAAGTCGGTAATTACTGTTCTATAGTCCATTTGAAGATCCTGCCTGAACGATTCTCGATCACATTATATATCATATAATAAAAAAATTAAAGATAACACAACCAAACTTATCAGGAGTGAAACATGAATACCAAAGAAAAACTGAAAAAACTGTACGAGACAATGGACCTGGCAGAAAAATACTACCATGCAGTGGGCCTTATCAATTTCGATTTAGAGACCATCTCGCCTGAAAATGCAAAGGAAGAGCAGGGTGAGGTTATTAATTTTTTGTCTAATGAAGCTTTCAAGCTCACCAACAGTGAAGAATACAATTCTCTTATAGTTGATTTATATAACAGCCGTGAAGATCTTGACCCACTTGATAAAGTGATGATCGAGAAAAAATATGACAATTATCTTAAAATAAAAAATATTACTCCCGAATTCGCTCTTTATATGGACAGAGTTTATACAAAATCGTTTCTCAACTGGCTAAAAGCAAAAGAAGCTGCTGATTTTTCTGTTTTCAGAGATTCTCTTGCCGAAGTGATTGAACTTGAAAAAAAGACCATATCCCTCCGTGAAAACAAACTTCCCGACGCATACGACAATCTTCTCAATGATTGTGAGAAGGGAATGCTTACCGAACAGCTTGATAGTTTCTTCGGTGAACTAAAAGCGGGTCTGCTTGAAATCATGAATAAGATTAATAAAAGCAAACACGTTATAAGGGATGATTTCCTGACCAGAAAAGTTCCACTTCACAAGCAGGAAATCATGTCAAAATATCTTCTTGAGCTGAATGGATATGATTTTAAAAAGGGTGTGCTTGCTGAATCCGAACATCCGTTTACTTCGGATATAGCAAAAAATGACGCAAGACTTACAACCCATTACCATGAAGACATGGTGCTCTCAAATATCTTTTCTGTTATTCATGAAGGTGGACACGGAATATTCATGCAAAACGAAAGGGAAGAGGATTACGAGCATCACATAAACGATTCTATCACGAACGGAATGCATGAATCCGTTTCCAGATTCTATGAAAATGTAATAGGAAGAAGTAAAGAATATGTGCATCTCATCTATCCGAAGTTTATGGAGCTGTTTTCCGAAGAGCTCGGAGACGTTTCCGAAAGGGAGCTGTATGAGGCACTCAACATAGTCAAACCGAGCCTTATAAGGACGGAAGCGGATGAAGTGACATATGGCCTTCATGTGATTATCAGATACGAGATGGAAAAAATGATAATGCATGATGAGATCAAGGTCGACGACATCCCGAAAATGTGGAACAGGCTGTATAAAGAGTATCTTGGAATCGAGCCGTCGAATGACAGAGAAGGGGTTCTTCAGGATATGCACTGGTCATCGGGATTCGGATATTTTCCAAGCTATGCTATGGGCAACTCATATAATGCAATGTACGTGCGCAAAATGAAGGAAGAAATCGATTTTGAAGGTGCCGTGTCCAGGGGAGAAATGAACATTATCAAGGAATGGCTTAAAGATAATGTGTTCTCTCATGCGAATGTTTTTACACCGGATGAATGGATAAGAGAGATTACCGGCGAAAGCCTTACCCCAAAGTATTTCCTTGAATACCTGAATAAGAAGTATTCCGAGATTTATGAGTTTTAATTCACCTAAGAGTGCAAATACAGGAAATTAATATATAACAAGGAGGCATTATGGCCGATATTCGGGGTCAAAGAATGCTCGAGCGCGAAAGGATGCAAGAGCAGCTTAAAGAGCCAAAGCCCAAATCGATTAAGGAAGTACCTGATTATTTATATAGAGTAATATCAAAGTTTTTCAAGAGATTATTTTATATTTTTAAGCTTGTCTGGGAAACGAAGCCCTGGATCCTTCTTTCCATGATCTTTGTGGCAATTTGGAACGGTATATCGCCTGTTATCAGTCTGAAAATCGCATCCGAGCTTTTAAATGCTCTTCAGGATGCATATACAGCAATAACCACAAGCGGAGAAAACCATTTCAAACAAATTGTCGGATTGCTTGTATTACAGTTCGGCTTCAATTTCCTGAGCACGACAATAGGCAGAATCAGCGGGATTGTCAATAATATAGCAGGCGAGATGGTTGTCAACCATATAAACATGAAAATCATGTATAAGGCAAAGGAGGTTGATCTGGCCAGTTTTGATGATCCGGACTTCTATGCGAGGTTTGAAAATGCGAAGCGCGAAGCAAGCATGAGACCGCTCAGCATACTAAATAACAATTTTGCCATGATAAGTTCGGTCATAAGCATGATTTCATATCTGGTGATTTTATGGACGCTGTTCCCTGTATTTCCGTTTATCATAATTCTGTTTTCGCTTCCTGCTGCAATCATAAGCTTTGCATACAGAAAGAAAAGTTTCTGGTATGTCAGGTTCCATTCCAAGGAACGCAGGCAGATGGACTATTATTCTGATGTGATAACCAACAAGGATATGGTAAAAGAAGTCAGGATATTCGGACTTTATGATACTTTTATAGGCAGGTACAGGAAAACATTCAAAAAATATTTCAAGGGACTGAGAAAAATATTTATAGGCGAAGGCATGTGGAACATAGGACACAATTTTGTCGGAACTGCAGTTAACTGTATCCTCTTCGTCCTTATAGCCAGAGGTATAGCAGAAGGCCAGTACCGCATAGGCGACTACAACCAGTACGTGAACTCGCTAATGTCGATTGCAGGCTGCGTGGGCACTCTTATTTCCAACGGTGCTTCCATTTATGAGGGAACATTGTTTATCGATAACCTTATTACCTTCCTTAACGAAAAGAGAAATGTCAAGTCTTCTCTCGAGACTCCGCTTAAAGTAAACAAGCACACGGGACATACGATAGAATTCAGACACGTATCATTTTCGTATCCCGGTGTTGACAGAAAAGTCCTTGATGATGTCAGTTTCAAACTCGATCCGGGAGACACATGCGCTCTCGTAGGAGTAAACGGTGCGGGAAAAACGACCATGATAAAGCTTCTCACAAGGCTGTATGATCCCACGGAAGGTGAGATTTTCTTGGACGGTCACAATATAAAGGAGTATGATACCGATGATCTGTATTCTATTTTCGGAATAATCTTCCAGGATTTCGGAAAATATGCAGTGAATGTGAGGGAAAACATCAGATTCGGTGAATACTCGAAGAAGGATGACGAGAATGAGATCATCGATGCAGCCACTAAGTCAACTGCAAATGTTTTCATTGACATGCTGCCGAAAAAATATGACACACCTCTTATGAGATACTTTGAAGATGACGGAATTGAGCTTTCTATAGGACAGTGGCAGAAATTGTCGATTGCAAGAGCTTTTTACAGTGACTCTGACATTATGATCCTGGATGAGCCGACTGCAAGCCTGGATGCCATAGCTGAGCAGGAAATATACAACCAGTTTGACAGGCTCAGGGAAGACAAGACAACTATTTTCGTGTCTCACCGCCTTTCAAGCGCAACAGTCGCGAACAAGATAATCGTAATCAATCTTGGAAAAGTAGTGGAGATAGGCAACCATTCCGAATTGATGCAGAATAAAGGACTCTATTATGAGCTGTTTACTACTCAGGCAAAAAGGTACATGACTCCCATAGACGGAACTTCCGCTGAGGAATTCATCAATACAAGCGAAGAAGAATTTCATGGTGAACACTTCGCTTCTGGAAACGTCAGACCTTAAGGCAAGCAGGCTGTCTCAAAAAACGTTTGTCGATTTTAACCAAAGAACACAACACCTAATAGTTTAAAATGCTGAAACTTGGGTTGTGTTCTTTTTTTTTAAGTTGTGAGATGATATAATTTCTCTGAAAAA
>CACXBN010000316.1 GCA_902765885.1 uncultured Ruminococcus sp.
AAATCAAAAGATTATGGCTATCATAGTAGATATTCTTCGACGTTTTGCTACCGATACCGCCTCAAAATGATTTCTCATTTTTTCACAGCTCCTTAATCTTTGTTTACGGCGGTTCTTGTGCCGGGGGACAGGCTGTAACAAAAAATCGCAGTCTCTGTTTCAGATTCTGCGATTTTTTCTGTTGCTGATTATCTGTGTTCTTTAATCGTTTCTTCAACAATCCATTCCAGTTCTTCGTGCTTTCTCATGATGTCCTTTGCGAGCTGTATCTGTGTTCTTGTCCTTATGAGATTGTGTCCCGGGTAATTGACCTTGAAATATTTGTCTCCGGTAAGATAATCGTCAAGGAATCTGGAGGCAAGCTCTATTGTGATGGAGAAGGTCGCAAGTACCAGACTGTCGAGCTCGTCTTTGGTCAGCGCTCCGTGCACGGCACCGAGATATCCTTTGCAGAATGCCCTGAATTTGGATGTATCGAAATATACACGTCTGACATCAGGTTCGTCTTCTGCGGCAGTATTGCATATGAATCTTACAGCATCACCGAAGTCATACATTGCCATGCCCGGCATAACAGTGTCGAGGTCTATAACGACAAGAGGCCTTTTGGTTATCCTGTCAAAAAGTACGTTGTTGGCTTTGGTGTCGTTGTGAGTAACTCTAACGGGAAAATCTCCGTTTGAATATCTTTCGCTGAGTTGTCCTGCCTTGTATCTGACTGCCGAGATATATTCTATCTCAGCCTCACAGCTTTCGTTCCTGCCGAGTTTGTTTGCGGCAACATCGTCGAAAAGCTTGTCAAGTCTGTTGTGCGTGTTGTGAAATTCCGGAATCGTTTCATGAAGGATTGATCCGTCAAAATCCGCCAGCTGCATCTGAAAGTGCCCGAAAGCTTCACCTGTTGCGGAAATGATGGCGAGGTCATCGCATGTGTCGAATGTTATGGAGTCAACATAGTTCATGACTCTCCAGAAAGATCCGTCATCATCATACATGTAGTTCTTGCCGTCTGCAGTATGATGGAAGTGAAGCGAGATCTCATCCGGGTAGTGTTCGCGGATATGTTCCGTAACATGATCTATATTTTCCATTATATCTTCCGGATTGTGGAATACGGATGTGTTTATTTTCTGGATAATATAGGATTTGAGACTTCCGTCATCTTCTTTATAGGTTACCTTGTATGTGGAGTTGATATTGCCGTTTTTGATGGTGTCGTAAGCATAGAACTGGCCTTTGAGACGAAACTGTTTACCGACATCCGTGAGTTTTTCAAACATCATAAATATTTCTCCAAGTGTTATTTGTTGTATATACGACAAAAAACGAGCACATCTTATATATATGTAGAAATGTGCCCTCTGTCTTTTGCAAGAGTATGGTAGCACAAAATTATGAACCTGGTGTGAACAAAAACGTTGATTCTTGTCATCATTTTTTTAAAATCAGAGTATCTGAGACGGATTTGGAGAATAACAAATGTAGAAAATCACAATTTTTCTTAAAAGCCCCGTATCGATATGCGGCATATGGGACAGTTAATAATCGGTTACACAGAGAGAATGATTGTCATTGACAAAAACTGTCAATGAGTCGCCATGATTACAAATGCACTTTCTGTGGCTTTGCCGTACTCACAGGATCATTCACGGGATCCCGAAAAGCGGTTTAACGTACTTTCCTTTTTTGCAGAAGAGTTTTTTATCGTGTGAGGCGGTATGCTGTCTCAAACTGTCATTGACAGTTTTTTGGCAAGCCTTGTTATAACCTGCACGGACAGATATAATGAAAGCAGAAATATAATTCCATACAAGGAGAGTGAAAATGTTCTGTACAGGGTGCGGGAACAGACTTCCCGATGACGCAAAATTCTGCACGGTGTGCGGAAAGAGAGTAGATGCACAGCCACATGGAAAAGATATGGTTAATACCGCGCAACCGGTGTCATATTATTACCCAGAACAGCAGCCATCAGGTAATCTGCAGCCGGACAATGGCATTCCGGAAAACAAGGTTCGGGAAAACGCATATTATGGTGCGTCAGAGCCCGTTGCCGCAGTAAAAGCAGGAAACGGCCCGCAGTCTTTCGCCCCGCATGCTGATTTAAGGGCTGAGAGCCCGGTGTCTGTACAGCCTGTGACGGAAGCGCCCGGAGAGCGGGAGAATATAAGTGCTCATGAAACAAAGAAGGCAAACTCTTTCAGAGCGCTTTCAAGGGCAGGTGAAATATCCGTCGGAGGTGTTTTTTCCACAGTGTCCGCAAAAGCGGGAAACGCCGCGGGGTTAATAAAAAATCCCGGAACCGTTATATCAAACAGTATCAAACAGGCGGGTTCCTCATTCGGGTCGTTTTTTAAGGATCCGAAAAGATGGATCCCCGTAGCAGCGGTCGCGGTCTTATGGCTCGTTCTCAATATCCTCAAGGCAGCAGGCGTCGACCCGCTTCCGACAAGGATCATGTCGTTCCTGACGTTTGCAAACGGCGGAATGAACGGAGGCGTTTTCGGTGCAATCGGAGGAATAATAGGCAAGGGTGTGTTTGCGGGAGCAGTCGTATCTTTGATAACTCTTTTGACCCGTAAAAAATCGGGCGGAAGCCGTTCTTTCGGAGATACCCTCAAAGGAGTATTCGGGGTTTCCCTTGATACGCTCTGGGCATACCTCCTCGGAGCCGGGGTAGCAATTTTCCTGTTCTTCTTCATATCCGGCGGCAGCACGAGAATGGCATTCATGGGAGGAGCCGCGGCGGCATTCCTTTCAGGCAGGGCGGCGCTTTCAAACGGTTTCCTTAAGCAGTTTATTTCTTCATTCACCGCCAAAGGTAAGGCAGCACTTAACAGCGGACGCGATGTATCCTCAAATATAACCGGATTCATTCGCGGACTTACGGCAGGTTTTGCGCTTGGCTCGCTTCTCGGACTCATTAACATAAATCTCATTCTCATAATACTCGGAGGAGTTATGGTCGTAGGCGGAGGTGTCATGCTCATCCTTCAGCTGACAGGCGCCGTAAAACTCGGAAATGGGGTGCAGGTACAATGAAAAAGCGGATATTCGCAAGCGTGATTTTGGTCCTTATGCTCCTTCCGGCACTATGCATACCGGCATTTGCGGCGGATATATTCAATTACGATAAATTCATAAACAATCCGAATTATGAAGTCAGGGCAGAGACGCGCAACAACGCCAAGATGTATAACTGGAGCGGCACAGACCCCGACAAGGTGATCGATACCGGCGAGCGGCTTTTGCTATACTACCTGTTTAATGCAAGAGACGCCAAGGAAAAAGCCGGCTACCGCCTTTTTGAGCAGCAGGTCCACCTGAAATACAAGCTCCCCTCCGTGTATACGAGTTTGTACACGCCGGGCCGCAAGTACAGGTACTACGTCGCGGATTTCTCGAGCGGGCGCAATGAAGTCAAGGACAATATGGTCGACGACTATATCAACGAATATCAGTATCAATACTACT
>CACXBN010000317.1 GCA_902765885.1 uncultured Ruminococcus sp.
AAATTGGCATCGACCGTATACATTACGATAGGAAGTCCGATTTCATCAGCGTGCCTTTTGATCTCGCTGAAGGAATACTTGCCTCCCACAACATATCTCTCAAGTATTTCAACACCGTCGAAACCCATTTCTTTGGTTCTGTCCAGACATTCGAGTATATCAAACTTTTTTTCTATTATATATTTTCCAAAACTGTAAAGTGATAATGCGGTCTTCATTTTTTCTCCTCTTCTTTGAAAAATGCTCTCCCAATTTTTCTCTGAAATGAGCCATTGAGAGAGCAGTTCTTTCAATCAGTGATTGATAGGTTTAATGTCATCAGTCGTCAAGTGTTGCTTCCTGACCGGTCTGAGAAAGTGCGCTCGGTCTGAGCGGTGCGGGACGTTCGCAGCGTGTTGTCATCTCATATGTCTTTCCTGTCTTGCAGGATTCCTGAATACCATGGATTACTTCGATTGCGTGGAGGCCGATATCATAATGGCAGCGCGGTCTGCGTCCGTTAATGATAGCATAGCACATATCTGCAAGTCCTACGCCGCGGCTTGATGCATAGTATCCGTGAAGTATCGGAAGTTTAACTTTCTGAGCGAATATCCACTCGCCGAGCTGCTGGTCGTCATTTTCCGGATCGTCATCTTTTTCTATCTTTGATGTAGGCATCTGTCCGGCAACGATTTCTTCTCTTGAGGGGCTTGCTCCGTTACGGGTTACGAATATATCGTCAGAGAAGGAGTTGGGGTCTCCCAGATCGAACACGCCATCCGTACCTGTCATCTGGAATTTGATCGTATTGGAAGAGTCTGAAGAAATATGGAATGTTCCGAGAACTCCGTTTTCAAATTCAAGAGCAGCAAGGAGTGTGGTGGGAGTGTTTACTATAAAGTCTTCACCGTATTTCGGGTGATGTGGGTTTGTGTATTTACGAACGGGATTGAGGTTGCCTCCGAATCCGGTTACCTTCTTGATGGAGCCGAGAAGGTTGATCATCTCATGCAGATAATATCCGCCGAGGTCAAACGGGAATCCTCCGCCGTAATGAAGCGGGAAGAAGAAATACTTCGGTGCAAGATCAAAGAACGGAGTGCTGGGTTCATAGTGAGATGTGCACTGTGCATGGATTGTCACGGGCTTTCCGATAATACCTTCATCAAGGTATTTACGTGCGGACTGTTCCCATGCTCCGAGGAATGTATCGGGAGCTGTCGTAAACAGAACATGATTCTCTTCAGCCAGTCTGGCAAGTTCGAGTGCTTCCTCGAATGTAGGAGCCATCATCTTTTCGCAATATACATGCTTTCCTGCCTTCATTGCCTTTGATGAAATTTCAACATGTGATTCCGGATATGTAAGGTTGACGATAACTTCAATTTCCGGGTCAGCGAGCATTTCATCAACAGTCATTTTCTTTACGCCGTATTTGTCTGCAATATACTGTGCTCTGGAGTCTATAAGGTCTGCACAGCCTACAACTTCAATTACATTGAATCTGTAAACCATGTTCTCCATATAAGTACCGCGGCAAATACCGCCACAGCCTACAACGCCTACTTTTACTTTTCTTTTTGCCATAGTATATCCCCTCGTAAAATATAATAATTTTCCCTTTCAAGGTTGCCCTCATTTTATCATACCGATTTATGAAAAACAAGTGTCACTATTTTTTTGTGTTTGATAATTTCAAAAAAGGAAGCCTTTCGAAAAGACTTCCCTTTGCATTCCTTATTTTCCTCTGAAGAATCCGAGAATCGTGTCAAGGAGACCCGGTTTTTTTGCGGACTGAGTGTTATTGTTGGTAAGAGGCTGTGTTTCGGCAGGTTTTTCCTCTTCTTCAGAACCGCCGCCGAAAATTCCGCCGAGAAGACTTGAAAAATCAACTCCGCCGAGAAGGCTTCCCATAAGTCCGCCGATTCCGCTTGTGTTGTTGTTTGCATTACCTGCTGTCTGCTGTCCGAGGAGGCTCATAAGCAGAGGTGCTGCTGCGGAGAGAATGTTTGTTGACTTTTTAACTTCCACGCCTGCCTTGCCTGCTGCTTCCTCAGTAAGAGCCTGAGTCTGGTTGCCGAGAAGATGCTGAACGATCTTGCCGCCATCTTCAAGGTCGATATTGGAGAAGAATGATGAAATATCAGCCGTATCGTCTTTTGCATGGCTTGCAAGTGCATTCACGAAGCTCTCTGCTGTTTTTTCATCCGTAGCCTGGCTCTGTGCTCCATTCAAAAGGCTCGGCAAAGCTGATGAAAGAACGTTTTTAACATCCTTCTGAGTTGTTCCCGTAACAGAACTAAGGTTCTGAATACTGTCGGAACTGAGCATCTGTTTCATTAAAGCATTGATATCCATTTTTTACCCCTTTGTATGATTAATTTGTTTGTAGTTTCAAGTTCCGACACAATTATATTACCATACAAAGAAAATGTCAAATGCGATATATGCAAAAAAGGCAAAAACAGGCATTGTTTTTAAAATACTATTGAAAAAAAAGGCGAAGAATCGTAAAATATGAATGGACAAAGCAAAAATAAATATTAATCACGGGAGATGTTCTAATGGCTACACAAAAGAAAAACACTGCTGCCGAAGAAGCAGCAAAAAAAGCCCTTGAAGCCGTCCAGGCAAAGAAAGCAGCTGAAAAGAAAAAAGTAGCACACACATATACGCAAGTGGGCCAGCAGAGTGCGGGAAAAGAAGAGCTTCTCGCAGTCACAAGAAAAAATGCACTTCCATACAGGATCGGCGCATTCATTCTCTGGATCATTGCAATCGTATTCGAAGTTCTCGCTATTCTTGTTTTCGTACATAAAATAGAATTCAGTTTCACTGTTGAGAATCCCGGATGGACAATCACATGGATAGTTCTTCTCGTGCTCGATCTGATTTGCGTGATTATAGGTTCACAGCTTTGGAAGAAAGCCAACCATCTTGACCCGGCTTCAAGCAAAAACAAAGTCGGTTTCTGGCTTCACAACAACCTTGGCGTTATAATGGCAGTAATAGCCTTTGTACCGTTCATTGTTCTTGTGCTTCTTGATAAGAACTCCAATAAGCAGTCAAAGATGATCGCAGCTATTGTCGCAGCCGTCGCTCTTGTAATCGGCGGTCTCACAAGTGTGGACTGGAATCCCATTTCCCAGGAAGAGATGCTTGAAAATGCCCATATAGAAACGGTTTACTGGACTGCAAGCGGCACAGTATACCATGCATATGACGACTGCAGCCATCTCAGCAATACCGTGGATCTTCTCACGGGAACATCTGCTGCAGCAATTGAAAACGGCAAAACAAGGCTTTGCAAGACATGCGAAGCAAGAGCTCTTAAAGAAGCCGGCGAAGAAGTTGCGGACAAGACTTCAGATCTTACAGATCTTACGGAAGTAACAGACACGACTCCGGTTCAGGATCAGGCCGAAGACTCGGGAGATCAGGCAGCATAACTTATTTCAAATTCAACAAAAAGCCGTGCCTGGCAATCAAACGCCGGATGCGGCTTTTTCCATAAAAACAAAAGGAAAATGTCATGACTTATCTTACAAATGATAACGGCACCGTCTTTGCCTATGATGAAGACAACAATCTGATTTCTCTCACTACAGAAGGTGAAGAGATTTGGAATCAGGACCTTGACAGCATGGTTTTCGTATCATTTTCACGTCCATGGAAAACAGACTTCACACTCAAGGTAAAAGGAGCGATGTTATCAGACAGCAGTATAACATTCGTATGTTCAAGAGGAGATTTTTCCGCAGAACTAAAATTTCATCTGGACAAATATTTAAAGACAGAACTGGCAGTAAAACACTGCGGAACTCAGATCCACGAATATTTCACATGCGGACTCATAATCAGAACCAGTGCACCGTCTGTTCAGAAGATCACGATTCCACACCTCATCTACAACGACAATCCCTCTTCTGATCCCTCCAGGATAGTCGCTCATATAGGTAATATTGACGGACTCGGAACAATCGTGGAAGAGCACAGACTGCCTATTCCCGGAATCAACGCAGAATGGACTTCGGACAGCGGTCAAAGATACATTTCTCTAATATCAGTCCCGGATGTAAAAACCGGAAATGATCATGATTACTGGGCGCTCGGAGCATTGTACGGAAACAGCGGAAGAGGTCATGAATTAGTAGCCACAAGCGGGCCACTGATGTTCAACGGCCTTAAAGATGTGGTTTACGGCGGACAGGGGATGCCTCTTCCGTACGAAAGAGGCTATAGAACTTTCCTTCCCGGGCAAAAGCTGAAAAAAGTTTTTTATATTGATTCCGGAATAAGCACGGAAGGAAGAGGTTTCAAAAAGCTCATAGAATTCGGATATGATGTACTGTCACCTGAATCCGTTCAGCAACATTCGTTTGAAGAAATGATCGAATACAAGAAAAACGTGACTGACAGCAGGTATAAAAAAACAGACAATTCGACGGGGTATCTGTGTTTCGGATCGGCAAATTCTTTCGGCGACATTTCCGGGAGACCGGAATATTACCTGTACGCATGGACAGGACAGGCCCTGAAGATAGCCTGGTGTGAAATCAAACTCGGGCTGGATTCCGACAAGGATCTGTTCAGAATGGAGCGAGCCGTCGAATCGGTTGATTTCTTTGTGAACGGTACCGAGGGCGAGACGCCAGGACTTCTCAGATGCTACTACACTCCGGGTAGCGGAACATGGAGTGGCAGCTGGGACAATCCGCTGAGCAATCTCTCTTCCAGAATGGAGGGAGAAGCCCTCATTGATCTTATTGACATCATGCTCCTGCTGAAAAGATACGAAAGAACTGTCCCGGCGAGCTGGGAAGAGCTTGTTAAAAGAGCATGCTCATTTCTTTCATCTGACGATTCCTTAACTATGGCCGGAATATATCCGTTGTCATGGAATTCATCAGGAACTCCCGTGGAACAATTCATAAACACGGCAGGCGTTTCCTGCGTTGAAGCGCTTGCGATGGCATTTCAGTATTTTGGAGACAAGAAGTATCTTGAAAAATCCGTAGAAATATTCAAAAAGTATTATGATTATCACATGAGAACATTTGATATTCCGTTTTCAAGGGCGACTTTCGATGCCAAGTGCGAAGACAAGGAAGCGGGAATTTATGTTTTCAGGGCGGCAGCGAGACTTTATGCGCTTACTGAAAATATTTTCTATAAAGAAGCTGCAGATGACGCTGCCTGCTGGCTTTTGACATTTGTTTATTTCTGGAATACCGGCTTCCTTCCCGGAAGTCAGTGCGACGAAAAAGGATTCAACACAACAGGATGGCCGGGTGTCAGTGTTCAAAACCACCACCTTGATGTGTTCTTTCCATCATGGGAAATGTATGCCTATGGAAAAGACACCAAAAACGAAATACTGGAACACATGGGCATGACGGTTGCAAAGGCTCTCACATACGGAGTCTGCTCATATCCGGGAGAGTGGGGATTCTCTGTTATAGGTGAGCAGGGAGAGCAATACTACCACACAAATTATTATCAGGCATGGTATCCTGATCTGCTCAGCCACCTGGACTATTGGAGAGGAAAAATGAGAAACTGGAATCCTCTGTGGATCACCGCGCAGGTCCTTCAGGCCTCAATCAGATTTCATGATGAAGAAAACAATATATGAAGCAGAATACAGATCGGTGAATCGAACCGGTGTTCTGATGGTGCACGGTATTCAGGGCAGCCCGAAACAGTTTTCTTTTCTTGCGGATGCACTTCCGAATGATATAATAACAACCTGTCTCTTACTGCCCGGACACGGGGCAGGTGTGTCTCAGTTCCGTCAAAGCGGTCAGAAACTGTGGCTTTCTTCGGTTGTCGATGCTGCCAGTGAAATGCGTTTTCAGTGCAGTAACCTTATTTTCGTGGGTCATTCTATGGGCTGTCTTCTCGGACTTCTCGCTGAAAAGGAAAACCCTGGGTTATTTGACAGTATGATACTGCTGTGCTGTCCGTTTTCCCTTCGCCCGACGTTCCGGTATCTGAAAAACAATATGCTTTCATTCCAAAAAGAACCTATTGATCCGTATGTTTTGGCGACAAAGGAAGCAAACAGCGTAAACGCATCCACACCATTTGCTTATTTATCATGTCTGCATCCGTATATGGAGTTATTGCGTTTGACTCGTCACGTTAGAAAAATGGAGTTTCCATCCACACCGGCATATTACTTTTTTTCTTGCAGGGACGAAATTGTCAGCTCCCGGTCTGCAAGTATCGCCAGAGAACACGGAGCGAATAACATCCATTTCCTGAAAGAATGCGGGCACCAGTATTTCACTGAAAAATCAAAAAACGAAATCGTAAACACCTTGCTGAACAACCTGAGACTCTGACTGATGAGACGTAAGCGGTAAGCAAATAACCTGAGTGTCCATTACTGGAGATACCCTTTGTGCGGAAAAAATGATAGAGACGTCTTAACTTTATTCTGTTAACTTTTTGTTCTTTAT
>CACXBN010000318.1 GCA_902765885.1 uncultured Ruminococcus sp.
TAATAATAATATGCGTATGCAAATGAATGTTTCATCATATTTTCTCCCGTCGCCCTTATTTGCGTGAATTATATCATCGTGTTTTGCGGTTGTCAATATTTATTCTGAAAAAAGTAATTTTTATGCAACAATCAGAAGATCTACGCGGAGAATTTAACACTTGTGGATGAATAATAATGCAGGAGGGTTTTTGCAGTGGCATTGATGACAAAAATGTGTCATTGACAAATACACTGTATTTGATGCTGCAGTCTCTGTTTTTGATATAATATAATGAAATGAAGGAAAAAGGATGGTCTGTCTATGGCAAGAAAAAGAATGGGATTCGGGGATCTGTACTGCACAGGGTGCGGAAAGCCGGCTGAGAAGAACAGCGCTGTATGTCCGTTTTGCGGAATGCCTTACGGAAAAGAAAAATATGCGGGAAAGTCGGCATACGGTGCCGGAGGACTGGGATGGTCTGATCAGGTGACCAACCCGTGTTTCAAAAGCCACCGCAGAAAAAATCTTGTCATCTCACTTGTTCTGATGATAGTCTTCTGCATAGCATTGTACGCAGGTCTTACCCTTTCCGGCCAGCTTGACCCTGTCGGGGGACTTCCGGTTTTCGGAGGCATAATGGCCATTATATGGATAATATGGATAATATGGCTTATCGCAAGCTTCGTTTCAAGAAAAGACTGGGAAGGGGTCGTGGAGAACAAAAACACATATACGAAAATCGTACGAAAAGGAAGCAGTGACGATAACGACAATACATATACGGAAGATGTCTATGAGATCCATTTCCGAAAAAATGACGGAAGGCGGAAAAAGCTTGTCAGCAGAAGAGTTTCTGAATGGTACGACTATCTTAATATAGGTGAGATCGTCAGATATCACGGAAAGAATATGGATTACTATGAAAAGTATGACAAAAGACACGATACCGTAATACCGTGCGCTTCATGCGGTACAAAAAGGGATTCAAGGGATACGTACTGCGGGAGATGCGGAGCGGTTTTGCTCAAAGGCCCGAGTGTACAGTCTGCTTTTGCAAACACATCCGGTACACCTTCTGATGTTACGGTTGGTCCCGCATTCCAGACAGGCGGCGCCGTAAATTCCGTTCCACCATATTATCAGGTGCCGCAGGCAGTTAAGGAAAGCGTATCTTTCTGTCCGAACTGCGGAGCAAAAAACAACGGGGGAAAATTCTGCCAAAGCTGCGGTGCAAAACTCTGATAATAATCAGAAATAACAGAGCTGAGACCCCGTCATATTCCGTTAATGATGATGAAATCATCAGTGAGATAATTTATTTATTTTTTTTGAAAAAACTGTTGACAATAAAATACACGTTATGTTATAATTGCGACTGTCGACGGAAGGAAGACACTTTCGCACGAACTGTTGGAAGCATAGCTCAGCTGGGAGAGCACCTGCCTTACAAGCAGGGGGTCACAGGTTCGAGCCCTGTTGTTTCCATATGGCCTGGTAGTTCAGTTGGTTAGAACGCTAGCCTGTCACGCTAGAGGTCACGGGTTCGAGTCCCGTCCAGGTCGTTTCCGGATTGTGTTCGGAGACAAGCCTCTGTAGCTCAGTTGGTAGAGCAGGGGATTGAAAATTCCCGTGTCGTTGGTTCAATTCCGACCGGAGGCATGCTGTGCGGATTTAGCTCATTTGGTAGAGCGCAACCTTGCCAAGGTTGAGGTGGCGGGTTCGAGCCCCGTAATCCGCTTATGACCCTTTTAGGGTCTTTTTTTTCGCCTTTTTTCGGCTTAATATTCTATGTCTTGAATTAACTTGCTCTGCTATGATATAATTAAAGAAATATTCAGAAAGGGAAGCGCTGACCTGTGGTCGTGCATGCTGATGATATGGTTTTGGAGTTTTTAGCTAATGGTTTTGAGGAAATAGAAGCTCTCACGCCGGTCGATGTTCTCAGGCGTGCGGGGATTGAGGTAAAAACAGTCTCACTGAATGATACGGACCTTGTTCACGGAGCACACGGTATCGAGGTGCATGCGGATATCACGGCGTCAGATCTCGGAGACAATATTGCCCCGGATATGGTCATCCTTCCCGGAGGTATGCCGGGTGCCAGCAATCTTGACGGAAGCCCGGTAGTTGACAGCTATCTTAAAAAGATGTCGTCATGCGGTGGATATATCGCAGCTATATGTGCTGCACCTATGGTTCTCGGAAGAAGAGGGCTGCTGTCAGGCAGAAATGCCGTCTGTTATCCCGGATTTGAAAAAGAGCTGCGCGGCGCCAGGATTTCTGAAAAGAAAGTAGTCGTAGATGATAAGGTGATTACCGCGGCCGGAATGGGAGTAGCTCTTGAATTCGCCCTCACACTTGTGAGAGTGCTGAAGGGAGAAGAAGCCTCTGAGGCTATCAGGGCTTCCGTAATAGCAAAATGATAAAGCAGCAAAAAGACGGTATAAGGGAACAATACAGGGACCTCAGACGTCAGATAAATGCTGAAGAAAAATTCAGAAGAGACAATGAGATCTGCAAAGCCGCCGAATCCCTTATGAGTTATAAATATGCGGAATATGTCCTTCTGTATGCGCCTGAAGA
>CACXBN010000319.1 GCA_902765885.1 uncultured Ruminococcus sp.
AGTGTATATCCTTAAAAGATGGAGGCAGTAAAGACTCGTGGAGCAGTAAACAAACATACTCTATTAAAGCCGAATATAGTTTGTGTCGAGATGAATAAAAATCATAGGACTCCGCCCAGCGGGAAATATAATCGTCCTCTCTCTCAGGTGTACGCTTCCATTGCCAATTACTAAGGAAGCGATATAATTTATCGAAATCTACGGTGTCGGTACCATAAGTAGTATTGGGATTGTCCCCGAAAAAGATATCAGATTCTCGTTCGATCCGGCTCAGTAAGTCATCATCAATGAATTGTATCCAGCCAGGAACAATAACATTATTGAGTTTTTCATCTTCCTTCTCCCTATAGTAGTCGACAAATGAATCAAACTCGCTTTTCCTAAAATCCTCGGCTATCTCATGGGCAAGTGCCCCGTCTTTCGTTTCAAACGTGTTGATAAACAATTCGGCGCTCAGAATCCGTTCACATACCTGCTCCTTTTTCATGTATTTCAATTCATCGAAAAGCGGGAAATACAATAGAATCTTATCTTTATTTAAGGTATTTAATGCGGTGAGTAGTGTGTTATCTAGAATGTGCGGATATAAGGATTTATACTCTTCGATTGTCATGCGATCTTGGTCGCTAAACAGAAGGTCTGCCCCCGCAGCCTCACGTTTTGTGATCGTTAGATCTTTTATAATTGCATAGAAATCATTTAGAACCTGATCTACCTGGTTATATCTGTCCTGATCAACGATATCACCGGAAGGGTCGTAACAACTTTGTTTTATAATTTCAAGACAACGTATATTGGCAACGTAATAAAAGCGTAGGAAAGAAAGGAAAAGATTCCGCTTGTTAAGATTTAATAAGTCCACATGGGGAGCACCGTCTTTTACGGAGATTTGTAATAGAGTATCGTTCTCGTCCTCTGAGCCCGGGGCGGTGATTTCAATCCGAGACAGCCATCCTTGATTCAGACTGTCTGTATTACTCGCAGAAAAATAGTAATTAATATTCAGTTCATAGAATGGCGCAATACTTGGGCGATAACTATAAGAAAAGCCGATTTCATTGACGCCGGAAAGCCTGTTCACTTCGGAATTGAAACCGCCTAGTTTAAGCTCAGGGTTCGTGAAATCAAGAGAATAACGGCAAGGGTCGAAATACCGACGGCCTCTTTGGGCCTGACTATTGAATCCTTGTTGGAAGAAATCATGCAAAAGCATAATCGCCTTCGTCAACGAACTCTTGCCGGAACTATTCGTTCCCGTCAAGAAAGTAATCGGACTAAAAGAGAAAGTCGCCCCTTCCTTATTAAATACTCTAAAGTTCTTGATTGTGAATCTGTCTTGCATCGCGTCTTATTTTTTCATTTGCAAAAATACAACATCAGTGCGAATAGTATTTTCGCTTATGCATGATTGTATATTGCTTTGGTCACCGATAAGCAAAGATACACTTTTTCAAGCGACTTTTCTATGCAACCATACACTTTTTGGCAAGTAAAGGATAGCTATTTCTCATGCTTCCCTGAATTTAAGGAAAAATATTAACGAAGGCTTCCTAAATAAAAGGAAAGTGGCATTCAGGCTGTTGAGTTTGCGTTGAAGAATGGACGTATTACGAATACCGATGTACAGGAAATGGCAAAGGTCAGCAAACCGACAGCCACACGGCTATTGACATCTTTGTCCGATTATCTTGAGGTGATGGGGACAACCGGAAAAGGGACGTATTACGTCGTCAAAGGGCTCACAAATGGCTCAAATTTCACTAGTTAAAACGTCCAACAATCATTCAGTATTGTTTGTAATTAACTGCCATTCTGAATATTAACTTCCTTTAGTTAATATTTCCAAAGGGCTCACGATTAACTCGCACCAGTAATATACTGTAAGATTATTCTCTCAAATTCGCCTTGAAGAATCTCCTTCTCATAGCCGGCCTTATTGCCCTCGGCGCATTCATTCTCTATCGGATAGTCAAATCTATCATAGAGAGCATCAAGCGTGAACAATTCCGCAAGAAAAACCGCGAGACTCAGTTCTCAGGCAGCGCAGTAAAAGAGGAAAAAGGATTCTGGGCATCGCTTTTCACACCCAAGTATAGCAGCCGGGCAGAGGCCATCGGAGATTACGTGAGCAGCAAGTTCGCATCCATCCATTCGACAGAGCGTGATTTTGTGACGTGCACGTCTGGTACCTTTCGCTTATACAATTGCTTTATTGCCTTTCCTGCTTCAGCCGGGATGCTCTCTAGCCAAAGGTGTCTTAGTTCGGGAAGATCCTCCGGCCGGGGAAAATCATCCGCCGTGAAACCAAACAAATCATCCATCGTCAGCGTTTCCAATTCGCGAAGTTTCGAAATCTCAGCCAATCCGCGGATATAGCCTGGTTTTCCTGCCAAACCTAACCACCTAAGGCCGGGAAACCGCAAAGGAATGCATTTCAAATGAAAATCCCGAATACAAGTGAGCCTTAAATTGGTCAACCTGTTCAAACCTACATCTGGAAGGAAATCATCCTGCAACTCCATCCGAAGAACCATACAACAGCCATCATGAGGAGAATGGATACGAAGGTTTGGTGACATTTTTCCTCTTAACGTCAGGGTAATGACGTCTGGAGGCAATACTATTCTCTCTATGTTTTCGCCGTTGATTTCTATCTCCTCGAGATGTGTACGGCTAAGGTCTAGCTCCTGTCGTTTGCAATTACCCCATCTTAACTCCCTGATGAGGTATCTACGTTCCAGATAAGGTATCAGTTGTGGATAATCTTTCGTCGTGATGATGCATCCCAATCCCGGGAGGCTGTCTAATTCTGAAAAATCAGAAACGGCACCCAGGATGTCATCAGACAGTTCATACAGAGCCTTTCCTACTTCTTTGCCGGCAACGATCGTGGTTTCTTTCCATTTCGTGCGTACTTCTTTAAAGGCCAAGACCTGGTCCTTCGGATGTTTATCCCATTTCTCCGTCAATTTTTGTTGGAGGCCGTTGGGCCAGCCGCCATAAGTATGGCATTCTTCAAATGGTTTTATTACCATGTTGCCTACCCGCTTTGCATGAGACGGGAAAAGCTTGAAGGGTGCCCAGCATTGGCTGATTTTGTTATCGTAAAAATGGTGATTCAACCGAAGATAAGACATCTTACCGAGATCCCTTTCCTCTGGAATCCGCTCATTCCAGTAATCCAAGTCAATATAAACCGCATTTTCCTCACCGATTTGCACGATCTGAAAAGCAAACCACTTTCCTGTCTCTTTATCTTGGAGCGTATAAACATCTCCTGACTGCAACGAAATCTTATTCATAAAACTAAAAAGGAACTTGCTCAAAAGCGAGCAAGTTCCTTATTGATATGCATGTAATATTACTGTTCAATGGCGCTCTGGGCCGCGGCGAGGCGGGCGATCGGAACGCGGAACGGGGAGCAGCTGACGTAGTCAATGCCGATGCGGTTGAAGAACTTGATGGAATCCGGGTCGCCACCGTGTTCGCCGCAGACACCGCACTTGAGGTTCGGCCGGCGGGAACGTCCGGAGGTGATACCGTATTCAACCAGCTTGCCGACACCCTTCTGGTCGATGGTCTGGAACGGGTCTGCATCCAGCAGCTTGTTGCCCAGGTAGTCGCCCATGAAGGTACCGATATCGTCACGGGAGAAGCCGAAGGTCATCTGGGTGAGGTCGTTCGTACCGAAGGAGAAGAACTCGGCGGCACGGGCCATACGGTCACCGGTAAGGGCGGCACGCGGGATTTCAATCATCGTACCGAACTGGTAGGTGATGTTCTCCATCATACGGCCTTCCACTTCCGCTTTGACGCGGTCGCAGATGGCTTTCTGGAAGCTGAGCTCACGGGCGGAAATGGTGACCGGAATCATGATTTCCGGCATCGGGTGCAGGCCTTCCTTCATCAGTTCGGCCGTCGCCTCGAAGATAGCCTTGTACTGGGTCTCGG
>CACXBN010000320.1 GCA_902765885.1 uncultured Ruminococcus sp.
AGGAAAAATATGTTAAAATTTCTCGATACACGAAAACATTTTCTAAAACGGACATGATCCGGGGGGACATATTTTGGATAACAACCGTGAAGATTTGGTGCCGGAAACAAATGGCTGTGAAACACCGGATGCTGAAAATACAGCAGATAACATACAGGAAAAAGCAGCAGACACTTCAGTAACTGAACAGGCGCCTGAGAGTGCCGCTTTGGATGAAGCGGAAGATGACTCCGTAAGTGAACGTGATGCTCAGACAGATACAGACGAATCAGGAGAAATTTCGGATAATTTGACTGAAGAGGAAACTCCGGAAGAAGAGACTGAAGAGGTGGGACATGTCGTATTCTCGGACGAAGAGATGGAAGAGCAGATAGTTCCACCGTCGGACGGAGAGCAGAACGACGGGCTTACGGATGCCGAACGCGCGATCCGCGACTATTTTATGAAGCAGGAGCCCGATGAGGACATGGAAGAGGTGGCAGAGAGGATTACGGGTGCCCGTCATTCCAGAGCTTCGACCGCCGCTCCTATAAAGACGAGGTCCCCTGAGCAAAACAGGAATGTGACAAACGGGATTCCGACAAGAAAATCGTCTGTAACTGACACGCCGCAGACAAGCGAAACCGTTCAGCATTCAAAAGTCTCCGAATCGGAGACGAAAAGCGAAAAAGAAAAGAAGAAAAAGGTGCCTGTAACACTCATCACAATGATGGCAGTTTTTGCAGTGCTGGCTATTATCATAACCTCATTGGCACTTTCAAAAAATTCTCATCCTGACATCATTTTACAGGAAGAACTGATGCATGATATTTCCTCGGAAAGCGTAAGATCCATTTCTGCACCGGTCGATACCGAAGCAGCAGTCCCGAAACAATTTTCGGTTTCAATAGATTTCTTCGACAGAAACGATATTGATGTCTCGACAACCGAGATTACTTTATCTGAACTGTTGTCAGATCTCGGAATCGTTCTGTATGAGGGAGAAGTGACGTCTGTGCCGCTTGAGAGCACAATTAACGAAGACATGGTTATTACCGTAGACAGGTATACATATGAAACAATATCCGTTGAAGAGGATATACCTTTTGAGACGGAGGTCATTGAGACCGATCTTATCGTCCGTGGAACAGTCAATTACCTGCAGAACGGTGAAACGGGAGTCAAAAAAACCGATTACCTTGTTGAATACAAAAACGGTGTTGAAAACTCGAGAACAGAGACTGGCACCGAAATTACAAAATATCCGGTTACTGAAAGATACGAATACGGAGTTGGCGGTACATTCGTAGGAGGTGACGGAGTAACATACACATATTATCTCAGAAAAGTCGTTCCTGCCACATATTACAATATTCCGGGACTTACATATCTGGGATATGAAGCAGACGAGTCTGTGATTGCTGTAGACATGAATGTCGTTCCGCTAGGAACAAAACTATATGTGAAAAATGCAAAATATGATTTCGGACTGCGGACTGCAGCTGATATAGGCGGAGGAGTAAAAGGCGATCTTATCGATATTTGGATAGGAGCAGATAATCCTCAGCTTGCCTCTTTTGCATTTATCGGCTATCACTACGATATGGAAATCTATTATGTCGATCAGTACTGACAATGAGATTTGATAAACTAAGAAAATTTCAGGATGAGCTCACGTCAGGCACGATACCTGGAAATGACTGTATTATAAAGGAAAACAATAAAACAATATACAGATACATTTCCGGATATGCCGATGTTGAAGACAAAAGGCCCGTAAAAGGGAACGAGCTTTACTTTCTTTGGTCCGCTACAAAAACGGTAACTACCGCATTGGGGCTTAAGCTGTATGAGGACGGAAAGCTCAGTATGGATACCCCTCTTGCGTATTATCTTCCGGAATACGAAAAAATGACCAAGAAAATACAAGTTTCCGGAAAAGAAGAAATAGTTCCAGTTAAAAATGAAATTCTGGTGAAACATCTTTTCACCATGACATCGGGAATGTGTTATGATTTCAAAACCGATTCCATACTTCGTGTCGGCAGAGAAACACATGGAGACTACGATACGGTCAAAGTTGCAAGGGCTGTTGCCGATACGCCTCTTCTTTCGGAGCCGGGCGAGTGCTGGTGCTATGGAATGTCTCATGATGTTTTGGCAGCCGTAATAGAGCTGGTAACCGGAAAAAGACTGAGAGACCATGCACAGGAAGTCCTTTTTGAGCCTCTCGGAATGGAAGATACATCATATAATTTACCCGAATCAGGCAAAATGGGGAGAATGGCGACACAATACAGCTACATGCCTGACAGAAAAACATACGTAAGAGCTCATTCGTGCAACCATATCCTAGGCCCGAAATATGATTCAGGCGGAGCAGGCATTATATCAACATGTGAGGATTTTTCAAAGTTCGCCGATATGATTGCAACAGGCAGATCGGAGAACGGATTCAGTTTTCTCAAGCCTGAAACAATAGATCTTTGGAGAACGAATGTGCTGAGCAGGGACCAGATTGAAAAATCCTATGTTTGGGAAAGTACAAAGGGCTACGGCTACGGCTACGGTGTGAGAACGCTTATGGATCCCGAAAAAGCGGGAACACCTCTGTCACCACCCGGAGAATTCGGATGGGGTGGAGCTGCGGGAACCTGGATAGTTATGGAGCCCATAAAAAAACTCAGTCTTGTGTATTTTCAGCACATGCTCAACAGTGATGACGCATATATCGTAAGGCAGCTTACGAAATTGATGTATGAAGAACTATAATACATGAAAAGCTTCGGTTTTGTACCGAAGCTTTTTGAATGGCAAAAAAAGAACCTCCGCAAACGGAGGTTCATATTGTAATTAACCGAGTTTAGCTGTATTGACTTTTATGCCGGGGCCCATTGTGGATGCGATAACGCAGCTCTTAATGTACTGGCCTTTTGCAGCAGCCGGTTTTGCTTTGATAACTGCTCCGAGAAGTGTGGAGAAGTTTTCAGCAAGCTTTTCTGTTCCGAAAGAAGCTTTTCCGATTGGGCAGTGGATGATATTTGTCTTGTCAAGACGATATTCGATCTTACCTGCTTTAGCTTCCTGTACAGCCTTTGCAACATCCATGGTAACTGTTCCGGCCTTCGGGTTAGGCATAAGACCTTTAGGACCGAGAACACGTCCGAGACGACCTATCGTACCCATCATATCAGGTGTTGCGATAACAACATCGAAATCGAACCAGTTTTCTTTCTGGATCTTTTCAACAAGGTCCATTTCGCCAACATATTCAGCGCCTGCTTCTTTAGCTGCATTTGCGCGGTCGCCCTTTGCAAATACGAGTACGCGAACTTTTTTGCCTGTACCGTTAGGAAGAACTACGGCACCACGAACCTGCTGGTCAGCATGACGTGAGTCAACACCGAGTCTGATATGAACTTCTATTGTTTCATCAAATTTTGCTTTTGATGTCTGGCATACAAGGTCCATTGCCTCTGCTGTGTCATAGAGTTTATTCTTTTCGATCAGCTTTTTGCTGTCAACATACTTTTTGCCTTTAAACATTACTGCAATCCTCCTTACTCTTCTACGATAACACCCATAGAACGGGCTGTACCTGCGATCATGCTCATTGCAGCTTCGATTGATCCAGCATTGAGATCTTTCATTTTGGTTTCAGCAATCTGGCGAACCTGATCCTTTTTGATTGTAGCAACTTTTGTCTTATTTGGAGTAGGAGATGCTGTTTCTATTCCGCAAGCCTTTTTAATGAGAACAGGTGCGGGAGGAGTCTTTGTAATGAATGTGAATGAACGGTCAGCATAAACTGTGATGACTACAGGGATTATAAGACCGATATCATTCTTTGTTCTTTCGTTGAATTCCTTTGTGAAGTTAGGAATAGCAACACCGTATGCACCGAGTGCAGGTCCTACAGGCGGCTGAGGAGTAGCTTTGCCGGCAGGAAGTTGAAGCTTAATGTAGCCTATTATTTTCTTTGCCATTGAAAAAATACCTCCAAATGTGGTTTATGACGGGAAACATGAAAAGAATTTATTTCCCTCCCACTATGACATGTGATTCGGGACACATGCATCCCGCATACTCAGTATGCCTTCGGAATTAATCCGAAACTTTTTCGACGAACTTTTTGTCAAGCGTGACAGGGAAGTCGAAACCGACTGTGGGGACCGTAACGGTGATTTCGTCAGAGTCATCACTGACTGCTGCGACTTTACCGTCAAATCCGCGGAAAGCACCGTCGATAATCTTGACTGAATCGCCGACATTGAAAACGATTTTGGATACGGTTGGCTCTGCTGTTTCTTTGATTATTGCGGCAGCTTCCTCTTCGGTAAGCGGAACAGGCTTAGATCCCGGGCCGACAAACCCTGTAACTCCGCGTATGTTTCTGACAACATGCCAAGTCTCTTCCGTCATTTCCATTTTGATGAGAACATAGGAAGGAAATATTTTTGTTTCAACTTCCTTTTCCTTACCATTGTCAAATTCCACTATAGTTTCAGTTGGAATCCTTATATCGGTAATGACGTTTTTAAGTCCTCTGTTTTCAATGATTTTTTCAAGATTGGTTTTTACTTTGTTTTCATAGCCGGAGTAGGTGTGCGCGACGTACCAACGCAGGCCCTCGTTCATTTCATTGATATCGCTCATAAATATATCCTTCCCTAAGGCTGTTTATTCCGGCGACAGATGATTGTTAGATCAGTCTGCCAAGGCCGCTTACAGCTGCAGTCAGAAGAACATCCAGCAGTCCAAGTGCAATAGCAATAACAATGACAACAACCAAAACTATAATTGTATTGGTTCTGACAGACTTCCAGTTAGCCCATGAAATCTTTTTCCATTCTGACTTGAGACCCTTAAAATAATTCTTGATTCTCTGCCAGATCGAAGGCTTGTCTTTCTTTACGGGCTTTTTGTCTTCTGCCTTGTTTACGGATTTCTTTTCGTTATCAGCCATCGTTAATTCTCCTGTTCGAATTACTTGGTTTCTCTGTGAAGTGTGTGTTTACGGCAGAAACGACAGTATTTGTTAAGTTCAAGTCTGTCCGGATCATTCTTCTTGTTTTTCTTTGTGTCGTAGTTGCGCTGTTTGCACTCGCTACATGCAAGAGTAACTTTAACTCTCATTTATCGGCACCTCCTTAATGAATTTTGACGGTGTGAAACCGTCACGATTGTACCTCCCTCCGCCATTCGGGGGAATAGTCTCCGTAAAAACGGGCGCGCAAAAAAATAACCCCTTGACCGAGGTAGGACTATTATATCACTGTGAACTGATTCTGTCAACAAAAAATGCAATTAAAATTATATAAAATAGAAGGATATTTTTCATATTTTGAGTAACATAGATATATTATATTATTTACAACATCGGGTTGTTCGTAATATCATGATTCGGATTTGGAAAGCATCGTAAAATTTCGTTGACACTCCAAAAGTGTAATGATATAATTAGCTGTGTACCTTTACGCGAAAATCAATCGAAAAGGAGGAGAGCACGTCATGGACGACGGAGGTAATAGCGGTCATTTAGCAGACCGAAGTACATCGGAGCGAGCCGTAATAAAAACGTGCTGCTCCTGTAATTGAATATACTTTAGTCTGCCGTGTTTCAAACTTAAGATTTGAAGAATTCAGGAGGAAATTATCATGGCAGAAAACACTATCCTCTGCGGAACGCTTCAAACACTGGTAGAAGAAAAAAAGTACGCAACTCTGAGGGATATTCTTGTCACCATGAATCCCGCGGATATTGCTGCTGTCTTCCAGGAAATGGAGCAGGAAAGACTTCCGCTTTTATTCAGACTGCTGCCAAAGGAACTGGCAGCTGACACTTTCGTGGAAATGGAGCCTGAAAACCAGGAGCTTTTGATCCATGGGTTTTCAGATTCAGAACTTCGCGAAGTCATTAACGAAATGTATGTCGACGATGCAGTTGACATAGTCGAAGAGATGCCGGCCAATGTGGTAAGAAGGATTCTGGAACAGGCTACTCCGGAGATGAGAAAGGATATTAATAATATTCTCAGGTATCCGGAAGATTCTGCGGGATCGATAATGACCACCGAGTATGTTTCCCTGAGGTCCGGGATGACGGTAGGAGATGCTATAGTCAATATCCGCAGGACCGGTGTTGATAAGGAGACCATTTACAACTGTTACGTGACCGAGGACCGAATTCTTATAGGTATGGTAACGGTAAAGGATCTTCTTCTTGCCAGTGATGACACGATTCTCATCAATGATATTATGGAAACAAATGTGGTTTCCGTGAATACGCTTGACAACAGAGAATCGGTTGCCCAGGCTCTTTCGAAGTACAATTTGCTCGCAATGCCGGTAGTGGACGGAGACAACAGAATCGTCGGTATCGTAACATTCGACGATGCCATGGATGTCATGGAAGACGAGGCCACGGAAGACATCGAAATCATGGGTGGTATGACACCTTCCGACAAGGCATATCTCCATTCCTCGCCTTTTGATTTGTTTAAACACAGAATACCATGGCTGCTTCTGCTCATGGTTTCTGCAACATTCACCGGAATGATCATTACCGGATTTGAAGATGCTCTTTCAAAGATGGTTGTGCTCACAGCTTTTATCCCGATGCTTATGGACACCGGCGGTAACTCGGGTTCACAGTCATCCGTAACGGTTATCCGTGCCATATCCCTTGGTGAACTTGAGATATCAGATCTCGGAAGGGTAATATGGAAGGAATTCAGAACGGCTCTTATGTGCGGCAGTGTTCTTGCCGTCGTATGCATAGGGAAGATAATGCTTGTAGACCATCTCATTATGGGAAATGCGGATGTCACCATATTTGTGGCAATGGTCGTCGGCCTTACGCTGGCAGCAACGGTTGTTGTAGCAAAAATGATAGGATGCACGCTTCCTATGGTCGCAAAAAAACTCGGATTTGACCCGGCGGTTATGGCTAGTCCGTTTATCACTACCATCGTCGATGCCGTTTCTCTTCTTGTTTATTTTGGCATAGCCAGTGCAATTCTCGGATTGTAAAAAAGATATTAAAACAACCAGGCAGTGATTGTTGTGACTGCCTGGTTGTTACTTTTATCTTTCGGTTTTTAAAATGAAAAAATCAAATGGCTTCAGAAGAACATCCGAGATGGTTTTGCCACCGATAATATCATAATATGGTTTGCCCAGCGGAAGGATCACTGTGTTCTTTTCGCCATAGTTTGCCACAAAGAGATAGATGTTTTCACCGTCAGTGCGAGTGTGTGCCGTGATTCCATACGGCAGCGAACCGTCTGACGGAATATTTTTTTTGATTTTTGCATCAGAGATTATTACACTCATCAGGTCATTAATAAAATCTCCGTTATCCCTGAAGGCTATATATAATGCCTTTCCCTTGCCATATCTGTTTGAGGTCAGTGCCGGGAATGATGAGTAGTAATCCGCAGAGAATTCGGCAAGAACATCTGCATGGCTTGAATGTATCACCTCTGCTATATCTATGACTGAATATTCTTGCCCGCCGAATTTGACCCGGCCTTTTTGATCCGGATAAAGTGTGTCAGTCTCTTCTCTCCATATTCCGAACAGTTCATCCAGTCCGCACCCAGGGGTTCTGCCCAGGTAACACAAGTCATTTTCGTCAACCATGCCCAGCTGATAAGTGGATATCAGAATGCCGCCTTCCCGCACATACTTTTTCAGATTATCTGCAGATACCTGATTGATGAGATACATCATCGGGGCAACAACAAGCTTGTATTTTGACAGATCATCTTCCGGATGCACGATGTCGCAGTTTATGCCGTGACTCCAAAAGAATTTGTGAAATGAATACAGCGTTTCGGTATACTTTTTGTCATAACGCGCGAAACCTTGAGAGTCACTTAGTGCCCATCTGTTCTCCCAGTCCATAATTATGGCTGCTTCGGATTCCACCATGCTGCCGGTGATCTCGTCAATGAGCGACAAGATCTCTCCTGTTTTTCTTACGGATCTGAAGACCCTGGTGTCATTCGTGCCGTCATGTCCGACAACTGCGCCGTGAAACTTTTCTGACGAACCACGGCTTTTTCTCCATTGGAAATACTGCACACTGTCACTTCCGTGAGCAATTGCCTGAAGTGAGGAAAGCGTGTCCATTCCCGGCCGTTTAAGCTTATTGTACTCATGCCAGTTTACCTGACTCGGAGTGCTTTCCATCATGAAAAACGGCTTCATTTTAAGGGAACGGTAAAAATCGTGCCAAAAAGCTGCGTTCTCTGCTGTTTCTGCATTGTCTCCGGAGTGCCATTTAGGATAACAGTCCCACGCTGCAAAATCGATATAATCCCTGAATTTAAAATAGTCGAGCCCATCAAAGTCGTACATCATGTTTGTGGTCACAGGAATCGAAGGGTTAGCTTTTTTAAGGGGGGCAATCTCTTCCCGCATGAAGTCGATAGTCTGCTCTGTAACGAACCTTCTCCAGTCCAGATTAAGACCGTGTATACCCATGTCGGAAAGTTCAGACGGCGGTTCTATCTGGGAAAAATCGGAGTATCTGTGGCTCCAGAATGTTGTCCAGTATGCGTCATTCAGTTTTTCAATGTCATTTTCAAATTTATTTCTCAGATAATTTCTGAATGCCTCCGTGCAGAGAGGACAGTAGCATTCTCCTCCGTACTCGTTGGAGACATGCCACGCGATTACGGCAGGATGATGCGAATATCTTTCAGCAAGTTTTGCGTTGATGATTTTGACTTTTTCTCTATATGCCGGAGATGTGAAGCAGTGATTGTGCCTTTCTCCGAAGTGGTACCTTTGCCCCCAACGACTGACTCTTAATACCTCCGGGTATTTTTCGCTCAGCCACCTCGGACGCGCTCCAGACGGAGTTGACAGTACCACGCGGCCCCCTGATGAATAAATCCTTTCTATGATTTCGTCAAGAAACGAAAAGTCAAACACACCTTCAGATGGTTCGATTACGGACCATGAGAAGATTCCGAGGGTCATTTCATTGCATCCCGCTTCCTTCATCAGCCTGATGTCATCATCCCAGATATTCTTGGTTTTGACCCACTGTTCCGGATTGTAGTCGGCACCGTGAACGAAGTGTGGAAAAACCGGATTAACAAATTTTCTGTTTTTCACATTGCCTCCAGCGCATTGTATTTACATACGCTATTTTACTATTTATGGTTTCTCATGTCAAATGATTCCTTTTTTGAGATTGCCATTTTGTATTTTTTGCACTATAATTGTTGTGTCAGATGCAGATTCTTTGACAAATAACATTAAGGGTGATTATCATGGAGAAATGCAAAAAAAGTTTGTGGTTAGTTTTGTTATCAGCATTTTTGGGGATATTGACCATACTGTCCTCATGTTCGGAAAGGTCTGAAAAGCGCATGGGAAAAATCGAAGGCAGCAGTCTTTATGTAAGCAAAGTGGAAAATCTGACGGATGATTTCATTCTTGGCATGGACGCCTCATGTGTTCCCGCACTTGAGCGGAGCGGCGTCAGGTATTATGATTTTGACGGCAAAGAGCAGGACGTATACAAAGTGCTCGCTGATAATGGTGTAAACTATATTCGCGTTAGAATCTGGAATAACCCATTTGACGCAGACGGAAACGGATTCGGCGGCGGCAATTGCGATATTGACAATGCTGTTGAGATAGGAAAGAGAGCGACTGCGAACGGAATGAAGCTTCTTGTCAATTTCCATTATTCTGATTTCTGGGCAGACCCGTCAAAGCAGGCCGCACCACTGGCTTGGAAAGACATGGAGATAGAAGAAAAAGCACAGGCTCTCTATGAATACACCCGGGAATCGCTCGAAAAACTGAAAGATGCGGGAATCGATATCGGGATGGTCCAGATAGGGAACGAGACCAACGGAATGTTCTGCGGAGAGAAGATATGGTTCAATATGCAGCAGCTTTTCGCTGCAGGCTCAAAGGCTTGCCGTGAGGTGGTTCCCGAAGCAAAAGTTGCTCTTCACTTTGCAAACCCGGAGAAGGTCACCAATTACGCGGACTATTCAAAGAAACTCGACTACTATAAAATAGACTATGATGTATTTGCGTCATCATATTATCCGTACTGGCACGGAACACTTGATAACCTGGCATCCGTTCTTTCAACCGTGGCCGAAACATATGGCAAGGAAGTAATGGTAATGGAGACTTCATACGCCTTTACATCCGATGATAGCGATTTCTATGGAAACACGATCTCCGACGGAGGAACGGTTGACAAGCCATTCCCGTATACCGTCCAGGGGCAGGCAAACTCAGTCAGGGAGGTCATAGACACCGTAGCCAACAAAACGAAAAACGGGATAGGAGTCGTGTATTGGGAAGGCACATGGATCTCGGTCGGGGGCACATCATACGAAGAAAATCTTGAAACGTGGGAAAAATACGGATCAGGATGGGCAAGCAGTTTCGCAAAATCATATGATCCGAATGATGCAGGAAAATACTACGGAGGAAACGCAGTTGACAATCAGGCTTTCTTCGATTCGGACGGACACCCGTTAGAATCACTGAGAATATTCAACCTGGTCAAATACGGGAACACAGTCGATATTAAGGCAGATGCCATTGAAGACGCTTCGGTCATTATTGACCTGAATGATGACATCTCATTCCCGGACAAGGTGAATGCTGTGATGAATGATAATTCAAAGCAGTACGTTGATGTGAAATGGAATACAGAAGACGGTCTCATCGAAAGGATGAAAAACGGAGGCGTAAAAAAATATGAAATAAGCGGAGAAGCCTCCGGGATGCCTGCGAAGCTCTATGTTTCAATGGTAGAATACAATTATCTGAACAACTGGAGCTTTGAAGACGATGATATCGGCAACTGGGTCTTACACGAGAACGGCAAGGCGGATGAGCTTTATGTTGAAGATAAGGCAACCGACTCTCTTACCGGAAGCAGACATTATCATTTCTGGAGTTCTTCCAAAGATTCCGTGGATTTCTCGCTTGAGCAAACAGTCGTCCTGAAACCAGGAACGTACAGATTCAGCATTTCGATCATGGGAGGAGACGGAGGAGACACTGATATTTTTGCATTTGTCAGGAAAAACGGCGAGATAGTATCAAAAGACAGTATGAATATTACGTCATATCTCAATTGGGATGAAGGGCAGGTCGAGTTCGATGTGGCTGAAGGAGATGAAATAGCCGTAGGCATTTCTGTCAAGTGTTCAGGCAGCGGAAACGGTGCATGGGGCAAAATAGATGATGCCATGGTGAATTCAACTGCGGGATGATTGTGAAGCACAGTATCAGAGATTTCACATGCATTGTAAAGCGGGTTTGTTGCGCAACTTTTATTTGCAACGGGTGAGAAAACACTCGAAATAGTGACAATTGTATGTCTTAATATTGCACAAAACGCAAGGTACCGATTTGTTCAAGTCGACAAAAAAACCTGTATGGTGTTGACGATTTATACTTAAAAATATATAATTAAGCCGTTGGAGCAAGTGCGTTTGAGCGCATTTACAAAACAATACAAATCTTATTTTTATATAATCTTTGGAGGATTTTATGGTAAAAAGAAATGTTCTTATTTCACTTCTCCTTGTAGTTGCTCTTTGTCTGGGAGTTTTCCTCACAGCATGTAACAGCACTCCCACAACTCCCGTGGACACAAAGGACACAAAGGATACTACACCTTCTCAGCCCACAGACGAAACTAAAACATACGACATCACTGTATGGGTCAGCGAAGTTGACGGCGTAAAGGATCTTACACTTGAACAGATTGCAAGATATGCAGAAGCCAACAATATCAAGATCAACGCAACGGTTGAAGGTATTTCTGAAGGCGATTCTGCTACACAGATGATTACCAGCGTAGAAGACGGCGCTGATATATTCTGCTTTGCCCAGGACCAGCTTGCTCGTCTCGTACAGGCAGGTGCTCTTACAAAGCTCGGCGTTAAAACAGGCCAGGAAGTAACTGATGCAAACTCTGCAGGATCAGTTGCATCCGCGAAAGTAGGCGGAGACCTCTACTGCTATCCGCTCACAGACGACAACGGATATTTCATGTTCTATGATAAATCCGTTATCAGCGAAGATCACATCGGAAGTCTTGAAAACCTCATCGCAGACTGTGAAGCTGCAGGCAGAAACTTCTCCTTCCAGATCAAGGGTTCCGCTTGGTATGCAGCATCCTTCTTCTTCGGCACAGGATGCGTAAGCGAATGGGAAAGTGACAGCGATGGTGTATTCCTCTCTGTTAACGATACATTCAACAGTCCCGAGGGTATCATAGCACTCAAGGGAATGCAGAAGCTTCTCAAGTCTCCCGCTTTCACCGAATCAGCAGCAGGTACAGCTGACTTTACCGCAGCTATTCCTTCTGCAGTTGTCATTTCCGGTACATGGGATGTCAACACAGCTAAAGAAGCTCTCGGCGACAACTACGGCGTAGCTAAGCTTCCGTCATTCACAGTTGACGGTCAGACATATCAGCTCGGTTCTTTCTCAGGCTGTAAACTTCTTGGTATCAAGCCTCAGACAGATTCCGACAAGGCATCAGTTCTTCAGGGTCTCGCAACATACCTCACAGGCAAGGATTGCCAGATAGAACGTTTTGAAAAGTTCGGATGGGGTCCTTCCAACAAGGAAGCACAGGAATCCGATGCCGTTAAGGCAGACGAAGCACTTGTTGCACTTGCAGAACAGAATGCATTTGCAGTTCCTCAGGGACAGATTCACGGTTCATGGTGGAGCATAGCTCTTGCTCCTGTAGCAGCAGCACAGACAGCTGAAACAGATGAAGACCTCCAGGCTGCTCTCGATGCATACACCGCTGCCATCAACGGACTCTTCTCAATTGATACATCCGGATACATTCTTGTTGGCGCATGGAACGGCTGGTCCAACTCCGACGGCAA
>CACXBN010000321.1 GCA_902765885.1 uncultured Ruminococcus sp.
AGTTTGAATAATTTCTATTCCTTGAAAAGTTTGCAACTTTGCATTGAAGAAATGAGCGAACTGGATGGGTTAACGAGTTCTTTCCATTTGTCCGCTTAAATAAAAATAAAGAGCTCACAACAAACTAACTACTATGGAGAGTCAATCTATATCCTCTGCAGTTATACACATCTTACATCAGTTGGTGTATTTCCTGTTTGTCATGCCCTATCATCTGTGGTGTAACGCAATAAATAGACTTGCAGCACAGCGTGAGAACGAATCACTGAAAATCACCGAGATAAAATCTCAGTGGCCTATGTTCACGTTTCTCAAACGATGGTTCATCGACTTCTTGTTCGACATGTTTATCGCCATTGTGTGGATTGCAGCTATCATTTTTTTCTTTATAACTGAACCCTGGGAGGCCGGATTCTTTGCAATAATCACGTTCCTTTACATCAGCTATTTTAGCGTTGTGCTTATCTCCTGTGTTCGCGATCTCTTCATCTTGTTACTCAAACCGTTCTCTAAGTTCCTGAACTGGCTAAGCAAACCGGCTCAACATCTCGATCTTACAATCGACAAGGAACTTCTTTGAGTGAGTGGCCCCTCTGTGGAACTCAACTTCTGAGATTTGGAGTGATGGTTGTTACTTTTCCTCAATCACTCCAAATCTCAGAAGACTAAAAGGTGCTGACATTGTCACTCTACCAACAAAGGAGGATGCCGAAAATCCTGCTATAGAGTAGGCTGTTATTTTAAATTAAGGAATATATGAAAAAAATTATTTTAATTCTTCTCACTATTGTAATATGTGGGAGTAACCTGAGCGTAGCTAAGAAGAAGTATAAGTTCACGTTTACCCCCCCCTTTGATATTGAGCAAGTACGTGTTGCCGAAAAAGGCACTAAATTTGTGAAATCGTGGGCTGTTGATAAAAATGCCGATAAAGCCATTATCAAGGCAAAGCAGAATGTAGTAGCCGCGGCCTTATTCACCGGAATTGCTCCTAATAATGTGATGGGGTGCGGTGCGGTTCCTCCGTTGTGCCCTGAGGGCCCTGATGCTTATATGGCCCATAAAGACTATTTTGACAAGATATTTGTGGAAGGTGAGTTCTTTAATTACGCAATAGATGTGAATTCGACTTATCCAACCGGTCAAAACAATCTCCAAACGCCCGAGGGCCGTCGAGTTGGAGTGATGATTCAGCTACTTTATGATGAGTTGCGCGAGCGATTGATTCAAGATAATATTATAAGACCAATGGGCTCTCAATTTAATTATTAATCAGTTGCAGTAAAAGAGAATAATCATGAAAAAGATAATTGTTTTTGTGTTGCTAGTGATTAGTGTGGTTTCCATGGGGGCCCAGCAGGTTCCTAAAAAACCGCAAATTATGATTGTTCCCGATCAGGGATGGTGCATTAGAAATCACATAGTGGATGAGTTGGGTAATCCAGACTACAGGATGGCGTTGTTAAACGAAAAGATGTCTCAATTAATATCGGCAATGGGCGGTATCATGTCTGATCGTCCTTATCAATATCCACTTAAATCTTTGGAAGACTGCATGAATGAACTTGACAATGAGCGGGGACTTGATATGGTACTGACCTCGAAAGGCGACGGCGAAATTGTTGAAACAGATTTAGACAAATTGACACGAGTCGCTAAAGCCGATATCCTGATAAAGTTGAGTTATAAAGTGGACGGCTATGGCCCTCGGAGTTCGATAGAATATAACGTGGTTGCCGTTGATGCAGCCACGTCAAAACAAATTAGTGGAAATGTGGGCCATAGTTCAGCTTCTTCTGCCCCGATGTCAGATTTGGTTAATGAGGCCGTCCTAGGTTTTATGGATAACTTTTGTGCAAGATTAAATCGTCATTTTGATGATATGATTGAGCATGGCCGAGAAGGCGTTGTCATTTTTAAAATGGCAGAAGACTGTCGTTACACTTTTGAATCGGATGTGACTTTGAACGGCGAAACCGGTGAACTCGCTGAGGTGATAGAATATTGGCTGAATGAGCACACTGTTGGTGGTGCATTTAACACCACTGGAAAGACAAGAAACCGACTGTCTTTTGAAGAAGTTCGTTTCCCCATGTTTGGAGAGTCTAAATTTGGTGGCAAGCCAAAGGCCCTTGATATTGAGGAATTTATGAAACCTATAAATGGATTTTTGGCTCAGTTCGGCATTTCTTGTTCTTCCCATCCAAGTGGAATTGGGAAGGTTTATATTGTATTAGGATCAAAATAGAATGAAAATGAAAAAGATTATATTGTTACTGCTTGTCGTGGGGTGCTTTGCTTTTGCAAGAGCCCAAAAGTATGATTTCGACAAGATAGTTTTAGCTCCTAATATAGAAACCGAGCAGCTGAAAAATGGCAAGGCTAACCGCATTCTCACCGACCGGTTGAGTCAGCTCGCCATCAAGAGTGGTTTCACCAGCAAAGGTATTGACGACCGTTTCGTCATTACAGCTCATTCCACCGAACTTGAATCTGTGTGCATGTCAACAACCCCCACCCGATATTCTATATCATTGATGGTGACTATCTATGTGGGAGACGGTGAACAGGGCTCGTTGTTCTCAAGCTATAGTGTAGAGGTGAAAGGTGTAGGAAATGATAATGACGACGCTTATGCCAATGCCTACCGTCGAATAAACATTAGTGACCCTCGCTTGATAGAAAGCATCAGAGTGGGGGGGCAAAAAATAATCGATTATTATAATGCCAACTCGGCAGCTATCATCAGTCGTGCCAAAACTCTGGCCAAGCAAGGTAGTTTTGACCAAGCAATATATGAGTTATTTACGATTCCAGCCGTATGCGGAGCCTATAGCGAGGCTCAAAAACTGGCAGGAACGCTTGCCACGCAAGCAAGCGAACAATACAATGATCAAGTGATAACGCGTGCGCGTGCGTGTTGGGCTGCTTCTCCCGACCCAAATGGGGCCGATCAGGCTCAACGAATCTTGGCAGAGATGAGTAATCCTTCGGCTGCTTCAATTAAAAAAGCGCAGCAGTTAACCAAAGAGATGGCGGCCCGGCTTCAAAATGTTGAGGATCAACGCTTGAAACTGGAACGCGCCCAGGCTCAATATGCCCATGCTGAGCGCATGGCTGAGATAAAAGCTGATGCTCAAGTTGAGACCACACGCATTAATGCGAATGCTCGTCAAAATATCGCTTCGATAAATGCTGCGCGCGACATTGCTGTTTCTTATTATAATAGTCGGCCACGTCGCGTTTACCATTATCATTGGTGGTAATGATTGAACTTATTAAATCCCAATTTTAATATTAACTAAACAAAAAATTATTATGAGAAAAATTTTACTAATTTTAGCATTGGCAATGGTCTTTTGCTGTGCTACCGAATTGGCTGGCGCCCCCAAGAAGAAGCCATTCTATGATTCAAAAAGTCAGTTACTTGGAATTTCGGGGTCTTATGATTCTCTTTGTGCTCGAGGGTATACACAAAAAATCTTCAACAACCCCATTGAAATGAATGTTGAACTCCCAACACCGGAGAAAAAGAAAAAAGGATTTACAGATGCTCAAGTAGCTGAAATTCAAAAACAATTAGAGCGTCAAGGTGTTGCCAAGAAAGTGCTGGATTATCTGTTTCTTGATAAGGAAGGGAACTTCTCAGATTCTTTGTTAAATAAACGTGCATTACAAAATGCGCGGTTTACTGACCTGGAAAACGCTAATATTGCTGCCGTTAAAGCGGAGAGTGTTTTACGGGACGATTGGAATCCTCTATTATATAACAACTATATTTATCTTGAGAAACAAGTAGAAGATTATACTG
>CACXBN010000322.1 GCA_902765885.1 uncultured Ruminococcus sp.
GTTTTCACGCTGTCCCTTTTATTTATTTTCTTTGCGTAATGTGCGTATAAATATGTGGCAAGAAATGTGTCTCCCGCTCCTTTGAATATTTTGGGCTTTACTTTTTCAGATTCAAGATGTTCGGTCTTTCTTTCACCGTCCACGGTCGAGGTAAGAAACGCCCCGTCTGCTCCGAGTGTTGTGATGATATCCGTTTTTGGATATTTTTTCTCTGCTTCTTTCAGGATATCTTCCGTTTTTTCGCTCTCGCATTCAACAAGCCTCTTAAGTTCTTCCTTATTCGGCTTTATGATGTCCGGAGGAAAATCTCCTTCAAGCGCTATCCTCGCCTGCACACCGTCGCAGTCCATGGCGACTATCCCGCCTTTTTCTTTGACTTTTTTGGTAAGTGAAGCATAGAAATTATCTGAAATTCCTCTCGGACAGCTTCCAGAAATAACGACCACCGTATTTTCGTCTGTTTCGGAAAGAACGGCCTCGGTTATTTCTTCCTCCCGTCCCGTGAATTCGGTTCCGGGAGCGTTGATCTCATATGTTTCGCCGTTTTCACCGATCGCTGAAACATTTATGCGCGTTTCCCCTTCCGTTTTTATGATAACGGGTTCAAGTTTCTCATCTGTAACACTGTTCTCGATTATGCCGCCGATGTTTCCGCCCGTGACGATCACTGTAAGTATCCCGGTTTCTTCGTCATCGTATCTGTCTTTCAGCTTTTTCAGCTGTCTGGATACATTGATGCCTTTTCCACCGGCAGAAAAAGACCATATCTTCGCTCTGTTCGTTGTGTCTTTTTCAATTTTGTCCAGTATATAGCCGACATCGAGCGCGGGCGAAAGAGTAAGAGTGATAAATTTCATCATACATCAATATTCTCAACGTATTTTGCGTTTGCATCAATAAATTTCTTTCTGGGTTCGACTTTGTCTCCCATGAGGACCGAGAATATTTCGTCACACTTCATGGCATCTTCAACTTCGACTTTCAGAATCGTTCTCGTGTCTGGATTCATGGTGGTTTCGGCAAGCTCTTCTGCGTTCATCTCACCAAGACCTTTATATCTGTCAACAGTTATGTTTCCGCCGCCAAGCGAGCTTACCATTGCGTCTCTTTCGGCGTCATTGAAGGCATAAAGTTCTTTCTGACCTTTTCTGATCCTGTAAAGAGGCGGCTGTGCCAGAAATACGTGCCCGTCTTCTATCAGCTGCTTCATGTAGCGGAAGAAGAATGTGAGAAGCAGTATCCTTATATGCGAACCGTCAACATCGGCATCGGCCATTATTATAATCTTTCCGTATCTCAGTCTTGTTATGTCAAACGTGTCTCCTATTCCGCATCCTATAGCCTGGATAATAGGAAGCAGAGAAGGATTTCCGTAAACTTTGTCGACTCTCGATTTTTCTACATTGAGAACCTTTCCTCTAAGCGGGAGTATTGCCTGGAAAATGGAATTTCTTCCTTTTTTTGCGCTTCCTCCTGCGGAATCTCCCTCTACAAGGAACAGTTCGGTGAATTTCACTCGTCTGTCCTGGCAGTCATGAAGTTTTCCGGGAAGAGTGGATCCTTCAAATGCGGATTTTCTTCTTGTTTCTTCTCTTGCCCTTCTTGCAGCTTCTCTTGCTCTCTGTGCGGCAAGTGATTTTTCGACTATAGCTTTAGCGACCGCAGGATTCTCTTCGTAAAATTCGGAGAGTTTTTCAGTCACTATATTATCTACTATTCCCCTGACTTCAGAGTTTCCGAGTTTTGCCTTGGTCTGGCTTTCAAACTGCGCGTCCGGAAGTTTTACAGAAACGACGGCACACAGACCTTCTCTTGCGTCTTCTCCCGAAAGATTTTTATCGGAACTTTTGAGCGCTCCGCTTTTTCTTGCATAATCATTTAAAACTTTCGTTATTGCGGACTTAAATCCCGTTTCGTGAGTTCCGCCGTCTATAGTTGCCATGTTGTTCGCAAAAGTGACTATTGTTTCATTGTAGCTGCTGTTGTACTGCATGGCCACTTCAGCTATTATGTCACCCTTCTGCGCTTTCATGTATATTACATCCGGATGAATAACATCAACATGCTTTGCTTTGTTTAAATGTTCGACGAACTGCTTGATTCCTCCGTCATATTTCAGATCATATTCGAGATATTCTCCTCTTACGACCGTTTCGTCATCGTCATTTTCGAATTTTATCTTGTGAGAGGAGGGAACCTCTTCGGTTTCAGTCTCATCAGCCGCATCGGTCTCAGCCTCGTCGCCTTCTGCTGTTTCATCTTCAACAGACTCTTCTTCAAATTCTTCTTTTGCCGGAGCCGCGGACAGCTTTTTTCTTTCGTCTCTCAGTATGATCCTTATTCCCGCGTTGAGGAATGCCTGTTCACGAAGTCTGGTAAGCAGAATATCGAGATCAAATTCGGTTGTATCTGTGAAAATTTCGGGATCGGGTTTAAATCTTACATAAAGACCGTGTTTATCGGTCGGTCCTTCGTCTTTGAACTCTCTTGCTATATCTCCCTTTTCGAATCTTATTGTATAATGCCTTCCTTCATGTGCGTTGTCGACTTCCATCCATTCGGAAAGAGCGTTAACTACAGATGCTCCGACACCATGCAGACCGCCGGCAATCTTGTAACCGCCGCCGCCGAATTTTCCTCCTGCGTGCAGTACCGTGAAAACAACTTCAAGAGTAGGTCTTCCGGTTGCATGCATACCTGAAGGTACTCCTCTTCCGTTGTCCTGTACGGAAACGGATCCGTCAGGATGAAGAACAACTTCTATACAATCGCACTTTCCGGCCATTGCCTCGTCGATGGAGTTGTCGACTATCTCGTAGACAAGGTGGTGAAGTCCTCTCTGTGATGTTGTTCCTATATACATTCCCGGGCGTTTTCTGACTGCTTCAAGTCCTTCAAGCACCTGAATCTGTTCGTCATTATATGATTGATTCTCGGAAATATTTGTTTCGCTGTTTAATAATTCTTTATCGATATCCATTAACGTTTTTTTCTCCGAAACTTACTTAAATGAGATTTTTCTCCGAATTCATGATTCTTGAAAATACTGCATTTGACGAAATATGAGTAAATACCACTTTTCCGTCTTCACACAGAACAAAAGATCTCGGAAGATCTTCTCCCGCCGATTCAACTTTTCCGTTTTTTTCGGCATTTTTCAAAAAACTTCCCGTTATGTCGGAAAACCTTTTGCCATCAAGATCAAATATTCCTATTATATCTTTGTCAGACAGAATTTTTCCGGCTCCAATATGAACATACATACCGGGTCCTTACTGATTCATTTTTACCGGCATGACGAAGTAAAGGAGACCGATATCTTCGTCATTGTCCGTGTTTTCTTCGACAACTCTTTCTGCAAAAACAGTGCTGTCCGGAGTCGTTTTTATAACCTGTCTGCCTTCGGCAGGTTCGATTACCACGCCTATAAGAGGCTTGTTGAGCTTTATCTTTATCGTATCAAATCTATCCGGGATCGTTCTTATGATATCAAGAAGGAATTTGCAGTTGAATCCAATGGTGATATCATTTCCTTCAACGGATGCGGATATTCTTTCGTCGATCGTTCCGACCGATGATACGGCCGACAGTCTTATGCTTCTTCCGGAAAACTCAAGTTTGAGGAATGGCTTTCCGTTAACCCCGAGCTTGTCTGCAGCAACGAGAATTGCTCTTTCAAGCGCGTCAAGAAATTCTTTTCTCGACATGAATGCCTGAGTGGTATATGTTTTCGGGATGAATTTTTCTATTTCGATATACTGATCTTCGATCTTTCTGGTGAAGAAATACATTTCTCCTATATTGAAAATGGCATCCTTGTCATTGATTATCATTCTGATGTCATCTTCGGAGTCGCTTATGATGCCATAAAGGTCATTGAGGAAGCTGCCGGGAATGATAGCAGTGATGTCTTCTCTGCCGGTGATTAATTTTTCTGCAACCGCAACTCTCGTACTGTCACAACCGGTTATCGAGAATTTTCCGTCTCTTATTTTGAAAAGCGCGCCGTTGAAATATTCTCTCTGGCTGTTCTTTGCAACCGCAACGAGCGTCTCGCCGAGCATTTCCTTCAAAACATATTGTGGAAGTGTTATCGTATCTTCTCCGTTGAAATCCGGCATTGCAGGAAATTCTTCAACTGATGTTACAGCAAGTTCAAATACGGAATTTCCTCCTTTTACCACCATCTTGTTGTTCTGATCCGTCTCAAACAGGATCTCACCGTCCGGCAGTTTGCTTACTATATCAAGTATCCTCTTTGTATTCAGGACACATGAACCTTTTTCCGTGATATCGCATTCAAATGTCAACCTTACACCTTTTTCAAGGTCAAATGCTGATATTCTGCAGAGATTTTCGTTTTCATTATTGTATGCTCCGAATCTTTTATCCGGAGGACATTCCATAAGAATACCGTCAACAACTGCTCCGTTGTTTTTTGTCTGAGATATTTTAGATGCGGTTACAAGGGCATTAAGTAGTGAACTTCTTTCGAACGTAGCTTTCATGTCTTTTACCTCGATTCTGTTTTTTCTGTATGGCTGATAATATATATATAATTTAAAAGGATAATAAGGAACATCTTCATTATTATCAGAATTTGAAAATTTTCCTTTTATTCCGAAAAAAATCAAAATATTGTATGATTTTTCTTTTTTTCAGGCTGTATATTGTTTTTTTAAGAATCTGAATCTTAAAAAATCAGGTTTTAAATCCATTTTGAAATTTCATATCCGTGTTCCAAAAACCGTTTAAGATATGTGATATCGGATTTGAAAAAACTTCAGGCTGAAAAATCAAGTAAATTATTCGCCATTTGAAGAAATTTGATAAATGAAATGTTATGAAACTATTTTCAAAAAATATTTTTTAGAAAATAATCCGACAGATGTAAAACCGCAGGAATCTCTTTTGATTTTACATTTGTGTACGGTTTCAAACAAACGGATGAAATATCCGACGAAAAAATAGTTAATTCTGATTTATCAAAAAAGTTTTCAAATAGACGTTTGAAAATTTTATAATTGTCTAACAACAATATATCGAAATGATTATGAATGACACATACTAGATATTGAATTAATAGTTTTAAGAAAATTTGTTATCCAATGAAAAATTTGAAAATTTCAGAAAATTCAAATAATCAGGATATTATCAAATTTAGTCAACAATCATCCCTCAATATCGCGAATTATCTCGTCTACGGAAGCCTTGAAAACGTTATCCGTCGTCATCATCTCTCGTACGGCATCGACATTCGAATGCACCGTTGATGCATCACGGTCAAATAATTTACCGATGCTGTCAAAGGACAGGGTGGTGTTGTTTCTCATAACATACATGGCTGCATTTCTTGCATCCTTTATGTTTTTCACCCTGCTTGAGCCTTTAAGATCTGCTTCGCTCACTTTGAATATTCTTGCCGTGCTTCTTATTATTCTGTCGGCTGTCGCTGTTTCAGGTTCTGTCTCACGGAGAAGATCCGGAATCGTCTGGATTACTTCTGCCACCGTGTTGATCTTATGACCGTTCATCATGCTTATAAGAGAAAGCTTGTTTATGGCGCCTTCAAGCTGTCTGATGTTTTCGGTGATGTTCTTTGCAAGAAAATCAAGAACTTCATCGGAGAAGGAAATGTTCGCCTGTTCCGATTTTGCCTTCAGAATTGCCAGCCTCAGTTCATATTTGGGCGGTTTTATATCTGCAAGGACGCCTTTTTCGAATCTTGAAGTGAGTCTTTCGGTTATTCCGGTAAGATCTTTCGGAGGTTTATCTGATGTGATTACCATCTGCTTATTATTCTCATGCAGATATTCGAACGTGAAGAAAAACTGGTCCTGAGTCGAATCTTTGTTCTGCATGTACTGAATATCGTCGATAAGAAGGATA
>CACXBN010000323.1 GCA_902765885.1 uncultured Ruminococcus sp.
ACCCTTGTTGCCCGCCGGAAAAGAGCGCAAAGGAATTAACCGCCGTGACATTCCCTTGAGCATCGGTTGTTGCCACAACAGATGAACGATCATTCATCGAAATCCCGCTGCCGTCTGCGTTCATGCCGAGATAAGTCGCATACGTCGCAGGCGTAGTGATTACTTTATTGTAATGCGTCAAAGCCGCATCTTCATCCCCAGCTTCGACGTATTTTCCTTCTTTGTATACGTATGTGCCAGCAGCCGCCTCCTCAAAGGTGAACGGAGAAACATTCTTCCCGTCGTATACCTTAGAGGCCGGAGTCGAACCCCCATATCCCGCCAAAGAATTGACCGTCTCGGAGCCATTCACACCGTCCCTCGTATAGGCATAATCCGTGGAGACCGTGCCCTTAAAGAACGCAGTCAAAAGAGGCAGACTCTGCCCCTCGTAAATGCGCCAAGTCGCACCGGTACCACCTTCGGAGGCAATGTTAAAGCCGGTATAAGAATCTTTAGTATTTGGATTATCTAGCTCACTGACCTTATGCGCATTGGTTACTCTACCTTCACTGTCAGTAGTTCCAATCAACTCCGTATTTGTAGACACATCCTTGGTTGCGGTATATACATTTTTAACTGAACTTTTACCGCTTTCTGTTTCGCTTGAATTCAGTAGATAATAAATTCCATAAATAATTTTAGAACGTGGACCAACAGCACCGATGTTATATGCGTTCTCTATATGTCCGTTATTTAAATATCCTACTAATCCGGCACCGTTCTTCACTGCACTTTCATTATAGGCATTTTTCAAGGTTGACCCGTCAGAAAGATTTCCTACTAGCCCGCCCGTAAAACCTGACCAACTCTTCCCCACGGAGGCTGTGGCTCCGCCAGCATTCCAAACATTAAGAAGGGTTGTATCGTTTGCAAAACCGACAATCCCTCCGGCATAATCAGCCGCAATTACGGAATCCTCAATACCTACGTTTTCTATGCGTGCGCCATCCGTATATGCAAACAGGCCTTTGTAATCCGACTCACCACCTGTAATATTTAGATTTTTAATGGTTTTGAACATCCCATCAAATTTGCCTTTAAAAGCATTCCCAAACGCAGAACTATCATCCTCCTCTGATACCGTTGCCGAACCGATAGAGGATATAATCGTGGCATCCGTAATATCATTCGCCAGCATATAATTGCCGGACAAATCATATCCAACCTGCGCGTTTCCTGCCGTATACCCCGATTCGTTATATTTAATATTCTGCAACTCCGAGGCATTATGAATCAGGGCATAGTTCACAACTCCCTGATTGTCTTCCATATCTTTCTTCTTTGCTGCGGCGTCATCGCCCACTCCCTCACGCACCGTGCCATCCATATTCTGTGGTGAATATATGTACTGGCCTTCCGCGTCGCCCACATGGATATAACCGGTGGTTCCAACCGAAGCATTGTAGGAATTTGCGCGCAATACGAGATTTGCATCTTCACTATGCTCCGCTGTATTCGCTGCATTTTTTACCGAGGAGGAATTGAGAAAACGAATATTCCGGCCTTCCATGACCACTTTATCCGCCGCCACATAACCGTCAATATTGATGAGGTTTACGACATCCGATTTTGCCGTGCCGGACGCCAGAGCAATAACTTCAGAGAAGCTTTTTTGATTGGCAGGGTCATTATTGCCTTTCTGGAATGCCTCTATCATTTCGGCGGAAGCATTTCGTGTTGAGACATAAAGATTCCCGACATCCACCTGGGCTTCCTTGCCGAAAATGACGCCGTGGGGGTTGATCAGGTAAACATCGCCGCCCGGATTGGTCATCTTACCGTCAATAGCAGATGTCGCCGTGCCCGTGACGATATTCATGTAGTTGGCAGTCTCATTATTGACTTTTTGAAAAGCAACCGTCTCGTTGTTTTTGATGGAAAAATCCTTCCAGTCAATGATGTTGTTCTTATGCTGGCCGGTAACATACATCGTATTACCGGAAGCAACAGGTGTGGACGCATAATCCTTATGCGTTCCCGCAGTATCCACCGTCGGCATTGCATGCGCCGCTGGGACAACACTGAACATACCGGCCGCAAGTGCGAGACTCACCTGCCCGGCTAACCGTTTTTCTTTTTGCGACGTTTTACCCATTGACTTCACTTCTCCCCATCCATGAAGACACTACGCCTAACGTATCATAATTCTTATATTTAGCTGATTTTATTATAGATAGACGATTCTTTCGGTGCAAGGGACGAAAGAGCTAAAAAATTGAAAAACCGCATGAATCTCGCGTCCTAAAGAACGTGAAATGAAATCCGTTCAGAGAAACCTTGAAGTTTTGCAGGATTTGGGATATGATGAGAATATAAAATATACGTGACCTGAGCATGATGGAGGTTGAACAAAATGAAGTATTGCAAGATATATGGAGATAACGATAATCTCCTGATTTACATTATGAAACTGTACGAAGACCGAGACGGTGGCGAAAACATCGAAATCCGCGCCGAAAAGGAAAACAATATGGACGTTTACGCTCGCTTTGTCCTTCCTGCAAATTATTGTACACATTCATACGGTTTCACGGAAACAGAACTGTTCCAAATTGAGGATTTTCTGCGTGACAACGCCGTCTCCATTTGGGATATGGCAAGGGGGATTATCCATGCCGAAAGCGTTGCTTGATTATTTGAAACAACTGATACGTTTCATCTCCGAGAACCGCCCTCGAATTACTGACCGCTGGATTGCTCACTTTGGACATGCAGAATATAAAAATGATTGACAAAAAGCCGCCCCGAGGGGCGGCTTCGTGTTTCTTGTATTCTTTTTACTGGAGCAGGCTCAGTACCGAGCTGCTGTTTTGGTTCGCTTGTGCCAGCATGGACTGGGCCGCTTGGAGCAGAACGTTGTTCTTCGTGTATGCGGTCATTTCCGCAGCCATGTCGGCGTCCTGGATCGTGGACATCGAGGACTGGGTGTTCTCGCTTGCTACTGTAAGATTCGCCGACGTGTATTCGAGTCGGCTCTCCACCGCGCCAATCCGCGTCTGCTGATTCAGACACTTTTGGAGCGCCGAGTCCAGCACATTGATTGCAGCGTTCGCAAACTTTTGTGTCGAGATGTTCAGCGTCGATCCGTCAGTAGCTTTTAGCCCTAAGGACACAGCCCGCATATCAGACAGAGGAATCTTGATGGCCTGGTTCGCCTTTGTCCCTGTCTGGAGCACGATGGAATTTTCCGGTGACGCATTTTCTGCACGAATGGATTCCTCGAAATTGTCAAGTATCGTGTTTGCGGATTTTCGAATATTTCCATCCCTATCGGTAACACAAATCGTAAGACCAGAAATCTGTCCTGCAATACCGGATTCTACCGCAGCATATGTCACTGCATTACCATAATCCGGCGTATACACATCGTTACCAGAAGAATCCTTGCCAATCAAAGCAGTCTTAGAATGCGCGAATGCTATATCATCCGCAATCTCCCCCGCATCCTTAACCCCTGCAATCGGCACCCCACCAATCCCAGTAAATATATCTCCCAACGCTAAGCCTACATCAGGATCAACTGGATAAGATATAATTTTTGTCACTCCTTGCTTCACCCATGAAATTGTAATCGTATCCCCATTTTGTATCCCTAAGCTACGCCCTGTGTTATCTGTTAGCTTCGTCACCTTCGTCGTTTCACTTACACTCGAGGCAAAACTGCGATTCGTTAAATGCGTAGACGTCTGATTTTCTTCTAGAATTTCCTTGTTCTTCGAACCGTCAATCATATACATGCCGTTGTATGTGACATTAGCGTTATCATCCACCTGATCGACCATCTGGTCAAGTTCCTTCTGAATCTGCTGGCGGTCAGAGTCCGTGTTTGTATCGTTTGCCGCATTAAGAACCTTCTCTTTTAGAGTCTTGATAATCTCGACCGTCTGTCCCACGGCGCCCTCGGCGACCTTCAGCATGCTGTTTCCGTTCTGCGTGTTCCGATTGTCCTGGTCGAGGCTCCGCATCTGTACGGCCA
>CACXBN010000324.1 GCA_902765885.1 uncultured Ruminococcus sp.
CGGTGATCTTCATAGGACGCCTGATATATCTTCAGGTAGCCGGTCAGGATTATTACAGCATGTCCTCTCCTTCCAGAGAATACTCGAGAACCGTTGCCATACAGGCACAAAGGGGAGAGATATACGACAGAAACGGCGTTCCCCTTGTGGTTAACAATTACACTTACAATCTTTCCATAGACTACGCCTCGAGACCTTACGGAAACTCCGCGTTCAACGATCTCATTCTGTATATAAAGCAGGCAGCAGATCAGACAGGCACCGTGCTTGCCTCGCCCAGATATACGCTTTCGACTTCGGTAACATCGGCCGGTCTCACGTTCTCATATCCCGAAGGATTTCTTGAGAACAGAGGCAAGAGATACTCAAAACTGCTCGATGAACTTCATGTTCCGGAATCTTCATCGATAAATGAAGAAGCCGAAGCCCTTCTTCTGAACTACGGAATCATGTCCCGTGAAAAAAACAGCGAAGGGGTATTCGAGACCTATTACAACTATCCTTATTCCCAGGCGGCATATCTGCTTGAGATAAGACTTGATATGTCTCTTTCCGGTTTTTCATCCGTACAGCCGTACGTCATGGCTGAAAATGTGTCCTTAGATATGATCTCCATGGTTGAGGAGAAATATTCCTCAGGAACGATAGTAAGCATCAGCAGCAAAAGAAATTACCTGTATCCCGGGTATGCATCGCATATATTGGGACTTGTGAACAAGATCCCTGCCGCTCAGCTTGAAGCATATACTGAAAAGGGATATCCGATGGATGCGATCGTAGGCGTATCCGGGGCAGAAGCCGCATTTGAAGACTACCTTCGCGGAATCGACGGAGTTATGACAATTAGGGAAGATGCATACGGAAACATCGTGTCGACGGAGATAACAAAAGAACCCGTTCCCGGAAAAGACATCTATCTCACAATTGACATAAACATGCAGATGGAAGCCGAAAAAGCTCTTGCCAAAAACATAATGAAGATACGCGAGGAAGCCGATCCCGAAAAACCACTGACCGGTGAAGACGCCTCTTCCGGAGCACTTACGGTAATTGACGCAAACACATTCGAAGTGCTTGCCATCTGCTCGTATCCCACGTACAACCTTGCGTCGTACAACAGTGATTACAGATACCTCAGCAATGATGAGCTCAAACCGATGTTCAACAGAGCGCTGAACGGATCATACGCTCCCGGATCCACCTTCAAGATCGGTGTTGCGGTAGCGGCACTGTCAGAAGGAACGATCACAAAAGACACTATCATTGAAGACAAGGGAATTTACACATATTACGAATCGTCCCACTACACTCCGAGATGCTGGCTTTATCTTCTTTCAGACGGAAAGCTGACACACGGCAGCATCAATATAGTGGAAGCCATCCAGGAATCCTGCAACTACTTTTTCTATGAAGTCGGAAGAAATCTGACGATTTCCAAAATGAACGAATACTGCACCAAGCTGGGGCTCGGGCAGAAGACCGGGATCGAACTTCCGGAGTCAACGGGGATTTTGGCAGGACCCGACTACAGAGCTGAAAACGGACTCGGGCAGTGGTCGCCGGGAGACACGCTCCAGGCCGCGATAGGTCAGTCGGACAACCAGTTCACGCCCCTTCAGATCAGTGTATACCTTGCAACCGTTCTGAACGGAGGCACAAGGTACAATGCAAGCATACTTCATCTGGCGAAAGAATATGCAACGGGAGAAGTCGTATATGAGGGAAAGCCTGAAGTGCTCAGCAGAATGAAGATTTCCGGTGATATAATAGACACCGTAAAAGAAGGCATGAGAGGCGTTATGGACAACGGTTCAGCCGCTTCCGTATTCTCCGGATATGAAATATCGGTAGGCGGTAAAACAGGTACCGCGCAGGTATATCTTGACAAATCCGACAACGGTATCATGACAGCATTTGCCCCGTTCGAAAAGCCTGAGATCGTCGTTACATGCGTCATCGAGCAGGCATCAGGCGGTACACAGGCAGGATACGCGGTCAGAGACGTCATGGATTACTATTTCAGAGACACTCTCGAAAAAATCAGAGTAGACAAAGGAGATGCGGCTCAGGATGGCGAATAAGATACCGGACATAGCAAAAATCTCATCAGTACTCTCCTCCATTTATCCGGAAGCCGTATGTTCACTCGATTATCACGGCGATCCGTGGAAACTTCTCGTGCAGGCAAGACTGTCGGCGCAGTGCACCGACGAGAGAGTGAACATCGTCTCGGTCCCGCTGTTTGAAAGATATCCGGATGCGGAAAGCATGGCGGATGCGGATCTGGAAGAGCTCGAAAGCATCATAAGACCATGCGGCCTTTTCAGAACCAAGGCAGCGAGCTGCAGAGAAATGTCAAGGATCATATGCACAACATACGGCGGAAAAGTTCCGGATGACATGGAAAGTCTCTTAAGTCTGCCCGGTGTAGGCAGGAAGATTGCCAATCTCGTGCTGGGAGACGTTTTCGGCAAACCCGGTATAGTTGCAGACACACACTGTATCAGGATCAACGGTAGACTCGGCTTTTACCCCGAGGACCTGAAGGATCCGTTTAAAGTCGAAAAGACACTTGACAAAATAGTTCCGAAAAAAGAACAGGCGCTCTACTGCCACAGGATGGTCCTGTTCGGACGTGAATACTGCATGGCAAGAAATCCAAGATGCAGTGAATGTCCCCTGTCACAAGAGTGCCTCAGAAACAAAAAATAAATGCGGAGATAATATGAGTTTCAGAATGTTGCTCCCGAATGAGGTCGTTTTTGCTCTTGAAACACTGGAAAAGAGCGGACATACGGCCTATTGTGTAGGCGGATGCGTAAGGGATGCTCTTATGGGTAAGGCTCCAAAAGATTATGACATAACAACATCTGCAAAGCCTGATGAAATGTCAAAAGCGTTTGCCGGTGAAAGAATTGTTGAAACAGGACTTAAGCACGGAACCCTGACGCTCGTAAAAAACGGAATGAATATAGAGATCACGACATACCGCATTGACGGGAATTATACTGACAGCAGGCATCCGGACAGCGTGACTTTCACAGACCGTCTGAGTGATGATCTGTGCAGACGGGATTTCACGGTCAATGCAATGGCCTATTCTCCGAGCCGCGGACTTGTAGACCTTTTCGGCGGTGTCGAAGATATCAGGGAAAAAAGGATCAAATGTGTCGGAAATGCCGTTGAGCGCTTCACTGAAGACGCCCTGAGAATTCTCAGAGCCCTGAGGTTTTCGTCAGTTCTCGGATTCACGCTTGATAAAGAATGCTCAGATGCGGCTGAAAAAATGTCTCGCAATTTATCAGTGATTTCAAGAGAGAGGATCCATTCGGAGATTTCAAAACTGGTATGCGGAAAAAATGCAGCCGCCGTAGTAAACGATCATGCAGCTATCCTCTCATCCGTTCTCGGTATCGGAAGCGATGAAATAATATGCGGCGCAAAAGCCATAAAAAACGATGAAACGATGTTCGGGAACGAAAACGCAGGCATTGAGTTCAGAATGGCCGCTCTGCTTGGCTGTCTCGATGCCGATAAGGCAAGAGAGGTGATCTCCTCTCTTAAGACCTCAAGAGCAGAAAAAGACGGTATCCTGAGATTTTTCAGATACCGCGGCACCAGTGAGTATTCGGACTATTCCCTTCTCAAACTCATGAGCATGACAGACGACGGATTTCCGCTTCAGCTTTTCAGGTATGAGGTCATATCCGGAAGGATGAGTTCAGACAGCTGTGAAGAACTGAAAAAAAGGATCTCTGCTCTTATATCCGAGGGCATATGCCACAGGCTTAATGACCTTGAGATCAACGGAACCGATCTTTGCTCCGTCGGATTCGAGGGAAAAGACATCGGAGATACTCTCGAAATTCTTCTCGACAGAGTCATGAAAAAAGAAACAGAAAACGACCGCGACATCCTTCTTAAAGAAGCAATCGGTATCAAATCAAGCAAAACATATTGACTTTTAATTTTGAGAGTGATATATTTTGCCACGTCAAAAATAAATAAGGTGTCTCTTGACAACCACCTTAAAAAAACAAGGAGATTTTTTCAAATGAAAAAGTTTATTAGTGATTCCCGCAATCTTCTGCGCACGGCACCGCCTCTCGTAGTTGCTCTTATGATCCTTTCAATCGTCGGAATGAACCTTCTTGCGAACAAGAGCATCAACACCGGAGTCGAATGGCTGGCACTGGATTGCGGTATTTTGCTTTCATGGATGACTTTTCTCTCCATGGACATACTCACGCACTGCTACGGTCCGAGGGCGACCAATTTCCTGTCCGTGATAGCTCTCGGAGTCAATCTGCTCATGGCGCTGATATTCTTTATAGCAAGCAAGATACCGGGAGTATGGGGAGAGAGCTTTGTAGAAGGAAGCGAAGACATTATAAACGGTGCTCTCAATAACACATTTGCGGGAACCTGGTATATTATTCTGGGAAGTTCGATTGCATTCATCGCATCAGCGATCATCAACAATTACCTGAACTTCGGGATCGGCAGACTGCTTTCCGGCAGGAAAGGAAAGAAAGGCTTCGGCACATTCGCGCTGCGTTCGTATATTTCCACCTTTATAGCACAGTTTTCGGACAATTTGATTTTCGCACTCATAGTAAGCAAAGTGTTCTTCGGGTGGACGATGCTGCAATGCTTCACCTGCGCCCTTACCGGAGCTGTCCTGGAGCTCATCTTTGAAATAGTATTCTCACCCCTCGGATACAGGATTTCCAGAAGAATAATAGAAGAACATGATTACATAGGGGATTCGGAGGTACAGCATACATGAGAGTTTTTATAACCGGTGCGAGCTCGGGAATCGGAAAAGCAACTGCTC
>CACXBN010000325.1 GCA_902765885.1 uncultured Ruminococcus sp.
AGCTCCGAGAGCTTCCGCGGAGGTCATTCCGTCACCTGAATAACATACATGTAAATCTCTAAGGCCTGTGAATGAGGGTAAAAACAGATAAGCTTCGCCGTCGACAAGCTGAGCCCTGATCTGTGTGCCTCCGACTACCGCAATCAGGTTGCGCACGCGTTTCAGATCATTCCACAGATCAGATTTTTCGATTCTGTACAGATAGACTGCGAATTCCCCTCTTGTTACCATATGGCCGGGATCTATTTTTCTATTCCGTCCTGTGGTAGCGATCCCGTTTTCAATCATCGCGGCAACCGCTTCCTCTGCCCACGGGGAGATTTCAACAGAGTCGGTTATTGTGCTGAGTATTTCCGATGGATTATCGCACTTGCATCTTGTGATTCTGTATAGAACAGAAAATAGTTCTTCTTTCGTGATACCTGATGAGGGCCTGAAAAAACCTTCAAGACCGTTAAAAGCACCATAAGCAGTTGCGGCTTCTATGGAATCGTGTGCCCAGTGTCCGACCGGAACATCGTAATACGTGTGTGTTCCATAATATTCGAGATCCATTATGCTCGACACGGAAGCAGCTACTTCAGCTCTGTTAATATTTCTTTCCGGTCTGAGCTCTCCGTCGTCATATCCGTTTATGATGCCTAGTTCAACCCAATATTCGAGGTAACCTGTCGTCCAGTCCGGTATGGCCGGATTCATTGCCGAAAAGCATGCCACAGACATTAAAACAAGCAAAAGAAATACTGTCAGCGTAGAAACTGTTTTTGCAATATTCGATTTCACGGCAGCATCCCTCCTGCTTAATTATTATCGAGAATTAATTATACAACACAACAATCATTTGTTCAATACAATAAGGGAGCCTTGTTTTTTTGGGGGCTCCCTTGTCTGTGCTCTTGCTTATATGACTCTCGGATATTTTTCCGAGAGAATCCTGTCTGATTCCTTTATTATCTCACTTGGCGAAATGTGTTTTTTGAACATATCAAAAAACAGAAGTGCCGTATCGATATATTCTTTTTCGTCCGTGCCGCAGAGTTTTTCGAACTCCTCTTTCGGATCCTCGGCATCGGGATTATAATCGTAAAGGGCCGCAGCGGCTCCGACCGATATGAATACCGGATGTCCGCCTGAAGACAATACTTCCATTGCAGCACCTGTAAGTCTGTCCTCTCTCGCAAGCTTTCTGGGGACATCGTTTCCTACTCTTTCACAAGTGTCTCCGAGCGAGGAATTGCCGAATCTTCTTATGAGGTCTTCGGTATGCAGAAGGATGTCGGGAAGGGGTTTGTCGTATTTTTTTGACAGCGCAACTGCAGATGATGTCATGGCCTCTCTGACGATCAGCCTTATATATGGATTTGCTATGGCTTCATAAATGTATTTATATCCCATGTATTTGCCGAGATAAGCGCATACGGCATGTCCCATGTTGTGAATATACAGTTTGCGCTCTATTACAAATCTGAAAGGCTCTATCGGAATGAGACTCGGGATATCGTTAACTTCTTCCTTGAATGCTGCCTTGTCACAGGGAAGTACCGAGTATGCTTCCGCTCTTACGATAAGAGGATCTTTGGCAAGAAGGTCTTTGTCGGGAACAGGAACCATTCTTCCGACAGACGTTTCAACCAGTCCGACTGACGAAAGCTCTTCTTCGGTCAGCTCGGGTTCTATTATGGAGTGGATGTATTTGTCTGCATCCATCAGATTCTCACATATCAGGAGATTTATCGGCCTGCCTGATTCAGCATGTCTGATCTTGACTCCTTTTATGAAATACGGCATCACGAATTTTATCGCCTTTGCGCCCACGCATGTTACGCATATGTCACAGCCGGCTATTTCGCGCGCTGCGGCTTCGTGATCATTTCCGTTGACCGCTCTTACGTTTCCGATCATCATTCTTTTGGAATTTCCGGAAGACACGATCTCGAGAGGATATTCATGTCTTTCGTTTAAGGCGTTTACGACAGTTTCGACAACATCAATGTAGCATATTTCATATCCAGCTTCATACATGATCTGTCCTATAAAGCCTCTGCCTATATTGCCCGCTCCGATTATAACAGCTTTTTTCATTTTGCTTCCTTCTTATATATATTATATTTCCGGGAGTTCTTTTACTCCGAAACCGTCGGCCAGATCAAGGCACTCTTTTATTGTCATCATTGCTTCCGTCGCTCCAGGGGATGCAAGAGAAGCGGTGGCTGCGGCGTTGCCGAGCTTGAGAGCAAAATCAAGAGATTCTCCTATATGAGCTGCAGCAAGCACTCCCGCACAGAAAGCGTCGCCTGCACCGACCTTGCCCTTGATGAAGTCTTTCGGATTTTTTATCTGCCCGTAGGAAGAAAAGTGTCCGTGAGTGTCAAGGCCGAATCCGCCTTCAGGGCAATGGATTATAGCCCATGTGGAGACTCCGAGGTCGATGAGAGCTTTAAGCACCTTCCTTATATTTGAATATATGAGCGTGCCGTCTTCAGCTCTGAGCTCAACGCCTGTTGTCTGACCGGCTTCTATCTCGTTGATGATGCAGTAATCGGTATATTTCAGGGCAGGAGAAACAAGTTTTTTGAAACGGTCGCTGTTTTCACTGACCACATCCATTGACGTCTTTATGCCTTTTTCTTTGGCATGCGCAAGAAGTCTCGCCATTTTGGTCCCGTATTCCGGATCTTCCTCGTCCAGTGAATCCAGAAGAAGGATATATCCTATGTGAAGAATGTCACAGTCAATGTCTTTCCAGTCAAACGAATCTTCCGAGAATTTGGCATTAGCGCCGCGGTACTGGAAGAAAGTTCTCTCTTTGGTGTTTATGTCGCTCATGACCGCGGTGAACGATGTCGAACCGTTTCTGTAAACCAATGATGTGTTAATGCCTGCATCATTCATCGTGTTTACCGCATAGTCTCCGCTCTCGTCATTTCCGACAAGTCCGAGCGCGTATACCTCAGTATCGGGCATGAGTTTTTTGAGGTCTATTCCCACATTGCATACGGCGCCTCCGACTGACTGCCCAATGCCGTCAGTAATGGTTGTGAGGTGGCCTCTCTCTGGGTACCCGGCTATCGGATAAAGATTGTCTACAACGATATTTCCCGCAACTACGATTTTGTTTTTTTTCATATTGACTCGTACGCTCCTCTGAAATATAATCTTTCCGGATGAATTATATCATCAGAGCAATTCACAGTCAATAAATTAGCATTTTTCTCGCATGAAGAAAGAGAAAAATGCAGACTTTCATCTTTG
>CACXBN010000326.1 GCA_902765885.1 uncultured Ruminococcus sp.
CATCTCTTCATATGTATAGGTTTCCTTACCGCCGACATTATACGTCTTATTAGTATCGTTCATATGTTCAACGATAAAATCTGCAAAATCCTCACAGTCAACAACATTTGCTCTGACATTGCCATAACCCTTGAGCAGCTGCATCTCTCCCTTATCAACATAAGGTTTGAAAACTTTTGCAATGTCATAAAAATATCCTGTTGGACGGTAAATGATCCAGTCCATCGACTGTTTCTTGATTTCTTCTTCAACCATATATTTTGCATGGAGCATCGGTACTTTTTCTGCTCCCTTTTCATCACATGAAATCACGGAAATATAATTGAACTTTTTAACACCGGCACGTTTTGCTTCTTCGTACAGGTTCATATTTCCCTTGTAATCTATGTCATATGAGGTAAATTTTGTAGATGCTCCTGTCAGACCCATAGTTGTTATTACAACTTCCACTCCATCGCATATGCCCTTGAGTGTATCAGGATTTGTCGCATCAATCGATACGAATCTATATTTTCCTTCTGTTCCTTCAATTTTTCTTTCTTTTAAATCAGCGGCAACTACTTCGTGTCCCTGTCTGCAAAGACTTTTTAGTATTTCAGCTCCCAGATTTCCGAAAGCTCCAGCAAGTAATATTTTCATTTCTAAATCTCCTGATTATTATTTCTTATTTTTTTCTTTTGCTCTCTTATCGTTGATTATTTTCATATGCTCTGCAGTAACAAGCTCAACATTGTTTTCTCTTGCCCATTCAACGCATCCTTTCAGCACAAGGGGAAGGAAAACACGAGGTACACCGAGTATCGTCTGAAGAGCATCATCTGTAAACTTCACTTTATCATCCGCACGGTCTGCTGCATATCTTACTGATTCAAGAGATGCTTTTCTGACCTGAAGCAGTTCAGCTCTCATGCGGCGTTTACGATGGAACCAGAAATTCTTTGAATCTCTGTATCCGTAATCAACGGGAAGCGGCGGAAAATCTTTTGCGGTCACACCGTTAATGATAGCGTCACGGTATTTTTTCTTCATAAGGATCTTATCGATCTTCAGAATAAAATGCGCTCCGAATTTGCTTGTTATTCCGTTAAAATCGTGATAAGGACCTTCATATCCGTTAAGCTGGCCGGGCTGATCGTTTTCAGCACCGTCAAGTGTTCTTACCCATGTGCATTCGATAACCTCTATAGCATCTGTCAGAACTTGGGGACGTTTTTCCCCGCTTTCCTCTTCAAGCAAACTCTTTTCGAGTCTGAAATTACATTTAGCCATTTTTTCGGCAGGTTTGTCTCCGGGCCATGATAGTTTAACGGCTTCTTTGAATGTTTTTGGATTATCATCAATAAAGTTGATGGCGCACTTTCCGTTCCTCAGGATATTTTGAGCCGTATTTGAAGAGTTGCGGCAGGATAAAAGCATAGCGTAATAATCCTTTCCCGCTACATAATACGGCTGAACCAGTGAATATGGTCCCAGTGATGTCTTTCCATCTTCGCATATCGTGCTTATGATTACCGTAGGCATCGGGAAAAACAGTGATGTCTGGTAAAAATTGTCCACAATACGTAGATTCTCAAAGCTGCTCATTTTGTTTGCTCCTTTATATAATTTTAATTAATATCTCGTAAATACGGTCAAACGGCACACCGGCCATAGACCATGTTAATATTGACTCTGCTGTAAATTGAGAAAGAAATTCGTGATCGTCCTTTTCCAAACATATCTTTTCTATAATGGCTGAAAGCTGATTTCTTAGGAGCTCATGCCACTTGTGAGATGAAGAATAATATTTTTCCTCTGCGCTTCTGTCCTTAAAGATCATACTATGCGATTCAGAGAAACTGATCAGGGAGTCATATATTGTCTTAAGCAAATTCCTCTTGTCAGAAAGATCGATATCATTGATTTTATTAAGGACGACCTTCCAGTCATCAACTACTAGTGAAGCAACGAGTATATCTTTTGATTTGAAGTAATTGTATACGGTTCCCGTTGCTATGCCACATTCTGCTGCGACAGATCTTATTGTCGTTTTTTCATATCCAAACATATTAATCTGCCGTCTGGCTTCTTCAATTAGCTGATTTCGCAGGTTTTCGATGATTTTTGGCATATCATTTACTCCTGTTTTGCATTTTAATGAACGCGTTCATTTAATTATAAATCCTTTTCTTCCTAAAGTCAATTTTATATTGATATTTAAACAAAAATTCGATTTTCTTAGAGCCTTTGTCTGCGCATATTGAAAATCATGCTGCCGATGTGCTAAAATAAATTATAATCTTTTAATAATTTAAGGATTTGTTCTTATATGAAAAAAGCGCTGAAAATCGTATTAATTATTCTTGCGGTACTTATCCTGTTGATTGCAGCATATGTTATTTATGTGTTCGCATCGTATCATCGCATGGGAGACTCAACTCTTATACCGATAAATAATTCAGTCGACAAGACAACTCCTGGTGAAAGCTATTCCATTCTTTCATACAACATAGGATTTGGTGCTTATGAATCAGATTACGGCTTTTTCATGGACGGTGGCACCCAGTCATGGGCATGGTCAAAAGAAAGGCTTGATACAAACCTTAAGAACATTACAAATGTTTTGAAAAAAGAGAATACAGATTTTTATCTTATACAGGAAGTAGACACAGATTCTACAAGAAGCTATTATACGGATGAGAGAGATTATATAATTCCCGGTCTTCCTGGCTACAGTTATTCTTTCGCCCGCAATTATGATTCTCCATTCCTCTTTTACCCTATATTCCAGCCTCATGGTGCTTCACGCTCGGGAATTTTAACGCTTGCAAACAAAAAAATAACATCTGCTGACAGAGTCGAGCTGCCAATAGAAGAAGGCCTTACAAAGCTTCTTGACCTTGACAGGTGCTTCTCAAAAAACAGAATCGCAACAAACAACGGCGGACAGCTTATTATCTATAATTTCCATCTTTCAGCCTACACATCTGACGGATCAATAGCAACCGAACAGCTTATAATGCTTCTTAAAGATATGGAGAGCGAATATCAGCAAGGAAATTACTGCATAGCCGGCGGTGACTTTAATAAAGATATACTCGGCAACTCTTCTGATTATTTCGGAAAGTCCGATATAGAATACACATGGGCGCAGCCGCTTCCGGAAGGGCTGTTTGATAATTACAACGTTTATCTCGTAGCACCTTTTGATGAAAATAATCCCGTACCGACATGCCGCAATGCCGACTCTGCTTATCACAAGGGACAGTATGTTCTTACGATAGACGGATTCATGGTTACAAACAACGTGCGTGTTTCGGATATAAAGGTCATTGATACGCAGTTTGCATACTCCGACCACAATCCGGTGAGAATGAATTTCACTCTCGTCAAATAATAACTTCTCAACCATAAAACAATACAGAAATGATAAAACCGCTGATCACAATCGTGTGTAATCAGCGGTTCTTTTTATGAATTATTCAGCGTTTGAATGATGGCAAGCGGGTTTAATCACTCATCATTTCTTCGATATTAACGCCATTTCCGGTATGCGGATGTGTTTTATGGAACTCTTTTGTAGCCTTATTGTATTCCTTGCGTTTTTTGCGCATCATCTTTGCTTCCTCGCTTCCGCTGTTCATAAGGATCTTAAATCCTCTCGGAACAGCATATGAAAGCAGTCCGCCGACTTTATCTTCTGCTCTGCGCATATCGGATGCCTGAGGATGATCTCGAACAAGGTGAATTGCATCAAATTCACACCTCGTGGTGCAGAGTCCACAGCCAATGCACTTGTTGTAGTCGACGATTGAAGCACCGCATCCCAGACATCTGGAAGCTTCAGTGCGAACCTGTTCCTCCGTGAATGTCAGACGGTTGTCGGTAAATCCATGCTTGTAGTCAATGCTGTCGTCTACCGGAGGCACCTGTCTTTGTGCAGTGTCATAAGAATCAATTGCTATATTGTTCTTGTCAAGTGATTTGAAGTATCTGCGGTCTCTTGCGAGAGTCTGCGGCACGTTGTTCTTTGAAACGAAACGGCGAAGCGATTCTGCAGCTTCATGTCCTTGACCGATTGCGTCAATAACGAACTTAGGACCTGTGAATACGTCACCGCCAACAAAGATACATGGATCTGCTGTCTGATATGTAAAGGAATCTGCTACGGGATAATTGCCATGATGGAATGTAACGCCTGTTCCCTCAAGGAGTTTGCCCCATTCTATAGCCTGACCGATTGCAAATATAACCTTGTTAGCGGAAACAGTAATGGTCTCATTCTCATCATATTTAGGAGAGAATTTTCCTGTCTTTTCATCAATAGTGGAAACACACTTCTTAAGTATTATGCCGCAAACCTTACCGTTGTCGTCTGTCAATACTTCTTTCGGTCCCCATCCTGCGTTGATGATGACATTTTCATCCTCTGCCTCTTCTATCTCTTCCAGTGAAGCGGGCATCGTTTCACGTGATTCGAGACAGTACATCGAAACCTTGTCTGCTCCCTTGCGATTAGCGGTTCTTGCACAGTCGATTGCAACATTACCACCGCCAATTACAACAACGTCACCGGTTAAATCCTTTGTGGTGTCGGAAAGAGCCTTTTCAAGGAATTTTACCGCAATTTCAGTTCCGTCAGCCGTGTCACCGGGGACTCCGGGAAGTCTGCCGCCCTGACATCCTATGGCGATATAGAATGCTTCATATCCCTGCTTTTTGAGTTCTTCTATGGTAACATCCTTGCCTACTTCCACACCGCATCTGATTTCGACACCGAGTTCGCGAATGATATCTATTTCAGCATCGATAACATCCTTTTCCAGCTTGAATGAAGGAATACCATATGTCATCATTCCGCCAGGTTTTTCATGTTTTTCAAAAACAGTTGGTTTATATCCCATTGTGGCAAGATAGTATGCTGCCGACAGTCCAGCCGGGCCTGATCCTATAATGGCTATCTTCTGATCCCATTCGCCTTTTACTCTGTTGATTGTTTTCTTCGGAATATATCTTGTGTCGGCATGAAGGTCTCTTTCAGCTAAGAATTTCTTGACATCATCGATTGCAACCGCTTTGTCGATGGTGCCTCTGGTACATGCATCTTCACAACGCTTGTTACATACTCTGCCGCAAATTGCAGGAAACGGATTTTCACGTTTGATCAGAGCCAGTGCTTCATCGTATCTTCCCTCTTTAGCCATTTTCAGATATCCCTGAATCGGGACATGAGCCGGGCAAGCGGTCTTACAGGGTGCAGTACCTGTCTTGTGTGTGTTTACTCTTGCAGTATCGCGGTAATTCTCATCCCAGGCGTATTTGCCCCAGCGGATCTTGTCAGGAAGTACAGATACTGGATATTTTACTTCCGTACCGTCTTTCTGGCAAAGTTTCTGACCAAGTTTGACTGCTCCTGCGGGACAAACTTCAACACATCGTCCGCATGCAACACATTTTTCCTTATTAACATTTGCGGTAAATGAACTGCGGGACATGTTCGGAGTATTGAACAATAGCGATGTTCGGAGAGCATTACAGATCTGCACATTGCAGTTGCAGATATCAAAAATATGATCTTCTCCGTCAATATTTGTTACCTGATGGACATATCCGTTGTCTTCGGCTTTCTGAAGAATCTCCAGCGCCTCTTCTTTTGTAATATAGTGCGCTCTGCCTGTTTCCACAGTATAGTCGGCCATATCGCCTACCTGAATGCACCAATCCTGTTCGCAGTCTGTACATCCTTCACCTATGGTAGCTCTCGAATAACGACATGAACATATGCCTGCTGAAAGATGTCCTTCATACTTCTGAAGCCAGTACGAAATTTTCTCGATACTCAATGATTCACGTGTAGCATTTACTTCTTTTTCAACAGGAATAACATGCATTCCGATTCCGTTGCCGCCCGGTCTTACCATCGGCGTGATATGTTCAAGCGGAAGAAATGTCATGCGCTCGAACATTTTTGCAACCGGAGGGTTCTTTTCTATTCTTTCAACGGAACTGTTAAAAAGTTCTGCGCTGCCGGGTACAAAATAACTTGTGCGGTAACGCAATTCTTTCGGTGCGCCTTTAATGGGTCCGTTGTCATCATAGTGATCGCCATAATCATATTCGACAAAACCGTGAACGCAAAGCAAATCCAGAGTTTCCTTGAATTTTTCCGCACTCATACGATTTTTGTTCATCTCAAAAAGCTGATCATATGTATACCATTTGCGCTGTTTCATTGACAGGGCGATATCAACTTCGTCCTCATTGAGTATTTCGCGCAGGCCCCAATATTCCTCGTCGGTGGTTTTCAGCCCGAAAAGTTTATGAGGTACGTTATCTGTGATTCTGGCACCCAGTTTGGCATACTTCTTTTTCTTTTCTTTTTCGCCGTCGAACTTTGACTTGGTTTTGGGAATTTTGTCATAGATTTCTGGCATATTCTTACCCTTTCTGAAAAATTCTTTTTCTATCGGTTCGATTATATCATAAATCATAATAAAATTGTGTTTTTTGCCAAAATTTACATAATGTTCAAGAAGTTTTACTTCACTTTATATAATATTGAAGCATTCATTTTTTGAAAAGAAAAATATAGTGATTATATAAATATTCATTTTACAACTTTGTTGTTTACACTTTATTTTGTGTTAATATACTACTCATGTAATATTACTTGCATTTTCTTTAATAATGATATCTCCCGTCATCTTTTGTAAAAATGTATTTTTATGATAATAATTTAATATTTATTCATTGATTGCAGAGCCGTTATATGATATATTTATATCATAAAATACAAATGAAGGAGATATCATGAAGAACCTCTACTCAGAGATAACGCCATATATTTACGATCTGGCGGAAAAATCAATCAGCAACAACCATATAGTCCCTGAGATGTATAACGAACATCACGTCTTCAGAGGCTTACGTGATGTAAACGGAAAAGGAGTAATAACTGGACTTACCGAAGTATCTGATGTAAAAGCAAAGGAAATTGACGAAAACGGAAATGAAATTCCGTGCCGTGGCGAACTCAGATACAGAGGGTATGACATTCACGAACTTGTGAACGATTTTATCTCAAGCGGGCGATTCGGCTTTGAAGAAACAGTATATCTGCTTCTTTTTTCCGAACTTCCAAATGAGACCGAACTTAAACAATTCAAAAAACAGCTTATAAAATACCGTTCACTTCCTACATCTTTCGTCAGGGATATGATCCTCAAAGCTCCGGGAAAAGACATGATGAACATTTTGTCCCGCAGCGTGCTTGCACTTTATGCATATGACGATAATCCTGATGATATATCAATACCGAATGTACTTCGCCAGTGCCTTCAGCTCATATCGGTCTTCCCCATGCTGGCTTCATACAGCTACAACTCATTCAGGCATTATCATAAAGGTAAAAATCTGTTCATTCATCTACCTAAGGCAGAATATTCAACCTCCGAAAACATTCTTTACATGCTCAGAGACAGCGGTCAGTTCACTCCTCTGGAGGCAAAAACGCTGGATCTCGCGCTTGTTCTTCATGCGGAGCATGGCGGAGGCAACAATTCAACATTTACAACTCATGTCGTTACTTCATCAGGCACCGACACATATTCGGCTATATCAGCCGCTCTTGGATCGCTTAAAGGTCCGCGGCATGGCGGAGCAAACGTAAAAGTTGTTAAAATGTTTGAAGACATGAAGGCCAAAATCAATATCAAGGATAAAGACCA
>CACXBN010000327.1 GCA_902765885.1 uncultured Ruminococcus sp.
AGCTGAGACGCTATAGGATTTGCAACATCTTCTGATACTTTGTCGACAAATCCTTCACCCACACCGGTTGCTCCCCTGACTTTTTCTGCAAACGAGTTTATGGAAGTGCCATATCTGTTTAACATATCAACGAGGGATTTGGGTTCATCTGCAGCAACCTTCTCAAGGTTGAAAAGACCAGTTACACTGTCAAGCGAAAATCCCTGAAGTGTATTGCTGATGCCGTCTGCAATCTTATTGATTATGTATGTATCTTTAAGATAGTTTGCCAGAACAGGTGTGTAAGCATAGGCCAGAAATAATGAGACGACTGTTGAAACCAGTCCCATGATTGTTTTTATGAAGCCTCTTCTTGCTGCAAGGAATACTATCATTAAAAAAACTATAATGATGACTATATCTATGGCAAAATTCAATTTATGGCCCTCCTCTTTCGAACTGAATCCTGTTTACATTCAATCTGAAATAAGCAAAGTGGAATTCTCCCCACACAGAACGACTCCTTCTTTTACGGCGACAATCGAACTGATATGGGTCTCAAGTTTAGTAGGATTAAGTGAGTTGTCACTGTTAATTGTAATAACGCTGTCCCTGGTTAAAAGATATCCGAAATGAGCATCTATTACTGAAGCTTTCACCTCAGTTATCCTGCCGTTATAACTGATTTCGGAAATCGTTTGACCATTGATAGAGTCTATCACCGTCACAAGGTTATTATATCCCAGTGTGTCATTACTTGAAACAATCAGACAGTATTTTTCCGAAAAATCTGCCAGTTTTATTTCATATCCTCTGAACTCTCTCCTTGATATTATATTTCCGCCGTAATCAATCATATACATGCAGTTGTCACATAATACCATAAACCCGTTTTCATTCTTTTTTATTTTTAAAGGTATGGAATTGTCTATCTTAACTTTTGCAACTGATTCATTCTTCCCTTTTTCACAGATATCAAGTTCCGTATAGAAATCATTTCCGGAATAAACTGCTGATGCGATTCCTATATATTTTCCGTCAGATGATACGCACACATCAAGGACGTAATTTTCCTTGTTAACGGTTAAAATCTTTTTAAATGACGAATTAAAAAGCTCTGCTACGTATCTGGTCTTTCTTGATTTTGAAACTATAACATATGAACCTTCATCGGAGATATCAGCTGCTATGATTTTTCCTTCTGTTTTTCCGTTAAGAACCGATGCAAGCTGATTATATATTGAATAATCATAACTATCAAGGTCATAGACTAGAATATATTTATTTGAGGTAACGGATATAGGAGATGTATATGACAATTGGTCATTGACCAAAAGCTTTCCGGTAGAATCATAATACATATAAGACCCGTTGTTTATGATTGAAATTCCATTCTTGTAATACTTAAAATCAGAATCGGATCCGCTGTTGTATACTATATTCTGATAGCTGGATTCCGAGAAACTGTCGATAGAACTGAAATCACGGAGGAGATATCTGAAATTCGCATATGTTATATATTCGTTAAAATATATTATCGAAAATACAGCCGTAAGAATCAGGACTACAAGCATTACGAAGGAAACTATCAAATAAACTCTAGATACTCTCTTATAGTATTTATTTTCCTGAGGCACTATCTGACCGACAATTGCAAGCTGATTATTCTTTTTAGCAGTCAAAATTATCCCTCCTTTAAATCAAATACTAATTCAGATTAAAGTCCAGTTTATCGGAACATCATATTTTATCCTGTAAAGATACAGCCCGTCAGGCGGAGCTGTTCTGCCTGCCTTGTTCCTGTCCATGTCTTCCAAAATATGCGGTATGTCTTCAGGTTTGATTCTGCCGTATGCGCATTCGACAAGTGTTCCCGTGATGATCCGCACCATGTTGTATAAGAATCCGTTTGCATTTATGTAAAGATTGATAAAATCTCCGTTCCTGCTTATATTTAGCTGATTAACAGTGCGCACATGGTCAGTTACGGAACTGTCTGCCGAAGAAAAAGATGTGAAGTCATGTGTTCCGAGAAGGAATTTTGATGAGGCAATCATTTCATCAAGCATTCTATCATCTATCTTTTTTTTCAAATGCCATGCTTTTTTATTGTAAAATGGGTTTGAACTGACAGAGTCGTACATTAAGTACATATATGTCTTGGATACTGCAGAATATCTGGGATGAAAATCAGAATCCGCGATTGATTCACCAATTATCGATATATCTTCCGGCAGATACGGCCTTAACGCCCTGTGAACTTTGCCTACTGGAACAGTAAGCCAGTCATCTGACGTTTTGTCCCTTGGCTCAACGGAAATGCAGTAATTGATGGCATGTACGCCGGCATCTGTCCTGCTTGAACCGGTAACATTGCATTGAAATCCGAGACAGCTTTCAAAGGCCTTTGTCAGGGTTTCCTGTATTGTAGGCTTATCTTTTTGTGCCTGATACCCGTAATAGCGGGAACCGTCATATGAAATATTCAAAATCAGTTTCATCTAATATCACATCGAATAAATCGGAATAAAAGTGTTCAGCAAAACTACGGCAACTCCCAGCACTATAATTACCAGAAGGAAAATCCAGTCTGCACATGATGTTTTCGGCACATTAAGTTTAGTTCTTCCGTCTCCTCCGGTATAGCATCTGCATTCCATCGCGGTTGCAAGTTCATCCGCACGCCTGAAAGCAGATATGAAGAGGGGGATCAGAATGGGAATTAATGATTTTGCTCTTGAAATCAGCCCACCGCTTGTAAAATTGGCTCCCCTTGCTGTTTGAGCATTTATGATTTTATGTGTCTCATCAATAAGTGTAGGAATAAATCTCAAAGCAATGGTCATCATCATGGAAAACTCATGTACAGGAACATGCAATACCTTCAGAGGTCCAAGAAGATATTCAATTGCATCTGTAAGTTTTAAAGGGGTTGTAGTGTATGTCAGGAATACGGAGGTAGCCATTATCAGCAGGATTATTCTTGTAATAATGAGCAGAGAGTTTATTATGCCCTCCAAATATATGTTTATTATCCAGAACTTTACGAGAAGTGTTTTTCCGGTAAACCAGAACATGTTTATAATTGCCGTCACTATGATGATAATCATCAGCGGTTTCATGGCTTTTAAAAGAAGTCTCAACGGAATCTTAGTCATGATTATAAAAACAGCTGTTGCAACTATAAGCAATATAAAAGCGCTGACGCTATGTGCCAAGAATATTATTACAATATATAGAATGGCGATGATTATTTTCATTCTTGCATCAAGCTGATGAATAACAGAATCGCCTTTTATATACTGGCCAAAAATTACATCTGATCCCATTAAAAGTCCGCCTTTCTGTGCGGAAAATTATTTTTTGTATTTTTCTATAAGCTTGTCGACGGCATAGTCAACCGTATAGATATCATCACCGATATCGATTCCATTTTTTTTCAGTGCTGCAGCAATGCGTGTGATCTGCGGAACATCGAGTCCGGTGGAAGTCAATAGCTCATGCTGAGAAAAAACTTCAGAACATGTCCCATAGGCTATTACTTTGGATTTTGCCATCACTATAATATCATCACAATACATGGCCATGTCTTCCATACTGTGACTGACTATTATAACGGTAGTATTCTTGATTTTTGAAAACACCTTTATTCCGCCAAGAATATCACGTCTTCCTGCTGGGTCAAGTCCCGCAGCAGGTTCATCAAGAACAAGTATTTCCGGAGACATGGCTATTATGCCTGCCAAAGCTACCCTTCTTTTCTGACCGCCTGACAACTCGAAAGGAGACTTTTTGAGAATCTCCTTGCTTATCCCCGCGAAAAATGCTGCAGACTCCACCGTTTCATTCAGTTTTTCGCCTTCTATTCCCATGTTTTTCGGTCCGAATGCAATATCATCTTCAACAGTATCGGCAAACAGCTGGTATTCAGGATACTGCATGACAAGCCCTACTTTGAACCTTATGTCCCTAATCTTTTTTGGATCTGCCCAGATATTATTGCCGTTCAGGAGAATTTCGCCCTGATCAGGTTTGATCAGCCCGTTCAGCATCTGAACCAGTGTCGACTTACCGCTGCCTGTGTGACCTATCAGGCCTGTAATACCGCTGTCTATTTTCAGTGATACATCATCTACTGCGGTGATTTTTGAAGGTAAGGATTTATTATATGTGTAACTTACATTTTTCAGTTCGATAGATGCCATCTCAGTACTACTCCACAGATGAAAACTCTTTTGAAACTATTTCGGCAACGGCTTCAGGATCGAATACTGTTATAGGAAAAGAATATCCGTAATGGTTGAGCTTATATAAAAACTCTGTTGTCTGAGGCACATCAAGTCCTATATCCCACATCTTCTGCGGATCGCCGAATATTTTCTCAGGAGTATCCGAAGCGACAATCCGGCCTTCATTCATAACCAGAATCTTATCAGCCATCGATGCTTCGTTCATATAATGTGTGATGAGAATTACCGTTATATTGTGCTCTCGATTCAGCTTTTTGATTATATTGAGCACATCTTTTCGTCCTATAGGGTCAAGCATGGCAGTTGATTCATCAAATATGATACATTTTCTCCTCATTGCGATTACTCCTGCTATCGCAACTCGCTGTTTCTGACCACCGGATAATTTTGCCACGGGATGTTCTCGGTATTCGTACATTCCGACTTCTTTAAGAGCATTATCTACTCTTTCGCGTATTTCAACAGATGGTATTCCAAGATTTTCACAGCCGAATGCAACATCCTCTTCAACGATCGTCGCGACTATCTGGTTATCTGGATTCTGAAATACCATACCGACTTCTTTTCTTATATCCATGATTTCTTCGTCTGTGATATTCTCAGAATTCACATCCTTCCCCATGATTGTCAGAGAACCGGTCTGAGACTCAAGTATCATACACAATATTTTTGCCAGAGTTGATTTACCGCTTCCATTATGCCCGAGAATAGCCGTAAAAGTGCCTTCTTCTATTTCAAAAGAGATATTTTTTAAGGCATCAACTTTTGGTGTGCTTTCGGTTTCCGGATATGAAAAGTTAAGATTTTCAGCTTTTATAACAATTGACATAATATTCCCCGTCAATGTGAATTAAAATGTAGCCCTCACTGATGCTCCGCTTGGGAGAAAAAGTCCTGATTTTTTAACAGGTATACACGTTTCACCCGTGTCAAATCTGACTTTTGATTTTAGTGAATCAGGCAGTGAACAATGCAGGATATACTGCAGCGTCATTGGAGAAAGACCTTTTGTATATGAGTTAATAAGGAAAAATACGGGTTCATCCGAAAGAACGCTGCATGAGAGTCTGATGAGCTCTTCCACAGAATTTTCGAGCGTCCACAGTTCACCGTTTGGCCCTCTTCCGTATGACGGAGGATCCATTATGATTCCGTCATACCTGTTTCCTCTTCTGATTTCCCTTTCGATAAATTTTTTACAGTCATCAACTATATATCTGCAAGGTGAATCGCCTAGTCCTGACAGTTCCATGTTTTCTTTAGCGGCAGATACCATTCCCTTTGAGGCATCGACATGAACGACAGTTGCTCCGGCTTTTGAGCACGCAACCGTGGCAGCCCCGGTATAAGCAAACATATTCAGAACTGACGGTGTGATACCCGATTTGTTTTTGCGTTCACGGATAACATTTGAGACAAAATCCCAATTGGAAGCCTGTTCCGGAAATATACCTGTATGTTTGAATCCCATAGGTTTTATTTTGAAAGAAAGGTCTTTGTATCTGATGTTCCATGACTCAGGCATCTTGTTGACGACCCAGTTGCCTCCGCCTTTTATTCTTTTATAAACACCGTCGGGAGTATTCCATCTGGGATCTGTTCTTTTACCTTTCCAGATGACCTGGGGGTCCGGCCTTATCAGGATGTATTTTTCCCATCTTTCAAGTCTCTCTCCGTCGGAGCACTCTATGAGTTCATAATCTTTCCATTCATTCGAAAAAAACATATTCAAGCACCAATCGTTTATTATTTTATTTTTCCTGCCATAGACGTTGGTTTATTGTAGTATTCTGCCAATCGGGATGTGCCTGTGTGAGCATGACATATAGCAGCCGCAAGTGCATCCGCAGTATCATCGGGTTTCGGGGCTTCCCTGAGCCCGAGGAACATGGTAACCATGTCAATGACCTGCTTTTTTTGTGCACGTCCATATCCTACAACAGCCTGTTTTATCTGAAGAGGCGTATACTCGAAAATAGGCAGATTATGTTGTCTGCATGATAAGAGAATACAGCCCCTGGCCTCTGCCACGATGATTCCGGTTTTTTGGTTAGTATTAAAAAACAGCTCCTCAATGGCAACCGCTTCCGGTTTATGCTTTTCAATAATAATATTCAAAGAATCGTAAACGTCTTTTATTCTGTCTTCTGTTTTTTCTTCGGAAGGCGTAGTAATGGATCCGAAAGCGACAGGCTTGATCTTTGTCCCCATCCCATTGTAGTCAATGACACCCCATCCTACTATTGCAATTCCGGGGTCTATTCCAAGAATAATCATTAGTATACACCTGCACATATTATATCATTTTATTATACCATACCGATTAATGTCTTGTCAAAAATTATTTATCCGTAATGGCCTCCTGATCCTATGCTTTTACGGTGAAATTTTACTATGAATAATAATAAAAACGGTACGTAAGATTAATAATCCTACGTACCCGGATATCATTTTGTGTCAATCCTTTTTGCAGACTTTTTTACCTATGATAAAGAGTACTGCGGAAACAATAAGCGCACCGCCTGTTATGATTCCTATTAAAGGCCAGTTTGCATTTGAAAGTCCCTGAATATAAAATTCACCTGTTTCAGGGTCCTGAAGATTTGCAAAAATAAGAATTGCATCAACAACGACTGCAGCTGCAGCGATAAGACCCGCAATGATTGAGAAAACATTGATTTTTCTGTCTTTGTCTTTTTTCAGAGTTATCGGCATTTCCCTGTTGAAATCAAGCGATGATCCAAGAAAATATGCTACTACAAGACTTACTATCGTTTCGGGAATCATGTATGTTGCATTGTATGACAAGGAATAAATTGTTGCGCCTAATGTTGGAATAGAGATTCCTGCCCATACTGTTGCTCCAGAGATAACATGGCATATATATCTCAGGACACAAACGAACAGTCCGCCGAACACGAGACTCATCGCCTGGTTCTTTATTGTTTTTCTGAATATCCCCGCAAGTCCTATTACCAGATAGGCAATAATATAATCAAGCAATATGACAGCGAGAATTGACTGCCATGTCGTAACATATGACAGTGTTTTAAGCCCTAACAGCTGTTGAATAACGGCGAACACAAAAGATGACAGAAGGCCGATTTTTAAGCCATGTCTGTAAGAAATGATCATAATCGGCACCATTGATGCCAAAGTTACTGAGCCGCCATATGGAAGAGAAAGCAATACTATAATGCTCAGTACAGTTGCAATCGCGAGAAGAATTGCGGATTCTGTCATGATTCTTGTTTTGGATAATTTCATAATGTAATTTCCTCCATAAAAAAATACGTACTATCTCAGAATAGTACGTATGTAAAGTCATAATAAACCAACACATCGTCTCCCTACGCCGGTATTATCCGTATCAGGTAAGAGGGTTCGATAATCAATTATTATCGTCTCAGCATAACGCACCCCTGAGATTGTTGTGTTCATTATATACCATTGATTTTATAAAATCAATGATTATTTAATAATTATCTCAAAAAAACATCACTGAATACTGCCATGATTATCCCGGCCGTGATAACGCCGAGAAAAATGGCTGGCACGGAGTTCTTGAGTCTGAGATTAAAAACAGCAGCTACAAGCGCTCCGGTCCATGCTCCTGTCCCTGGAAGAGGGATCGCTACTAAAATATACAAACCGAGAGTCTGATATTTCACAAGCATTTTTCCTTTTTTGTGCGCTCTTTCTTCCATTTTGGAAGCAATGCGTCCCAGGCGCTCGCTCTTGTTCTTCATCCAATCGAATATTTTCCTTATAAAAACAATTATGAACGGTACAGGAAGCATATTGCTGATAATGCTCGTTATCAAAACAGGAATCAAAGGAAGATCAAGCGGCCCGACGCCTATAGGGACAGCTCCCCTCAGTTCTATGACCGGAAGCATAGAAAGTCCGATAACACATAAATACTTAACAAATGTACTCATAAATCTCCTAATCGCCGAAAATAGATAACTGATTGGATTTTGGCATACCTTCAAGTATGTCCAGTTTTTCCATATTATCTATTAATTTTGGTGACAAATGGTTTCTGAGATCCTCAACCGATTCTATATTACCTGATTTCATTACACTGACAATTTCTTCTGCAACTAACTTGCCTATTCCGGGAATTGCGGCAAAAGGTATTCTGATCTTGTTTCCTTCGGGAATAAACTTTGTTGCATCGGATTTGTAAATGTTAACTTTTGAAAAACCGTATCCTCTCTGATTGCATTCGTTAACTATCATCAGGGCATTTCTTTCAGCTTTTTCAGTTGCTGACAGATCCATTCTTCTCTTGTTGTATCCTGTCAGGACATTTTTAACATAATCCTTTCCATGCATAACGATTTCTCCATTGAATCCGTCAGGAGCGGCTGAAAAATATGCTGCATAGAAAGCTACGGGATAGTATATTTTGTACCACATCAGGACAACCGCATCCATGACATAAGCGGCAGCATGAGCTTTCGGGAACATGTATCTTATTTTCTGGAGCGAATCAATATACCATGTCGGAACATTATGCTCTTTCATGGTGTCCTGCATTTCTTTGCTGATAATGGCACCCTTCTTGTTTTTTCTTACAAACTCCATTATCTTGAATGCCTGACTTTTTTCGATCCCGTATTTGTGGATGAGAGTGAGCATGATGTCATCACGACATCCTATAACATCGGAAATCGTACAGATCTTGTCTCTAATAAGCTCATCAGCATTGCCAAGCCAGCATCCGGTACCATGCGTGAGACCCGAAATCTGGAGCAGGTCAGTGAAATTCTTGGGAAGTGCGGACATCAGAACACCGCGGATGAACTCCGTTCCCATCTCGGGGAGCCCCAGAGTTGAAGTCTGGCTGTCAATCTGTTCAGGTGAGACATGGATAGGAGACGTGGAAGTGAATCCTTTGTAAACTTCAGGATCACTCATGGGCACGTCGAGGACATTGATACCGGAGTATTCCTCCACTCTCTTGTACTTAGTCGGAATATCGTGTCCGAGTATATCGAGCTTTAAGATTGTATCATGAAGATATTTAAATTCAAAGTGAGTGGTTATGACGTCAGAATCTTTATCTTCAGCCGGGTGCTGCACAGGAGAAAAATCATATATTTCGTATTCAGCAGGAACGACTATAATGCCTCCCGGGTGCTGTCCGGTAGTACGCTTCACACCGACACATCCGTTTACAAGACGGTTCTTTTCTGCCGACGGAATATCAATATTCTTATCTTCAAGATATCCCTTTATAAAGCCGAAGGCTGTTTTGTCGGCAAGTGTACCGATGGTACCTGCCTTGAATGCCTTGCCTTTTCCGAAAAGAACCTCAGTGTATCTATGAGCATCCGCCTGTACATCTCCCGAAAAGTTAAGGTCGATATCGGGAGTTTTATCTCCGTTAAATCCAAGGAATGTTTCAAACGGGATATCATGACCGTCTCTTACAAGCGGGGTGCCGCAGTTCGGACAGTTTTTCGGCGGCAGGTCAAAACCGGAACCGTATTTCCCGCCTTCGAAAAATTCCGACCATTTGCACTCAGGACATCTGTAATGAGGAGGCAGAGGATTTACCCTTGTTATTCCGCCCATTGTTGCAACGAAAGAAGAACCGACAGATCCTCTTGACCCTACCTGATATCCTTTTTCCTCACTGTTTTCAACCAGTCTACGGGCAATTATGTACATGATTGAAAATCCGTTGCTGATAATGGCTTTAAGTTCCCTTTCGAGCCTGTCTTCAACTATTTTCGGCAACGGGTCACCGTACAGTTTGTGTGCCAGATTTCTGCAGTTATTTGCAAGCTCTTCATCCGCGCCGTCAATATGAGGAGGATAATTTCCTTTCGGAATCGGTCTGACATAATCTATCATATCGGCAATCTTATTCGGATTGTCTATTACGACTTCATGTGCGGTCTTTTCTCCCAGATAGGAAAACTCATCGAGCATTTCCCTTGTTGTTCTGAAATACAGTTTGGCATCTTTATCTGAATCTCTCATCTTCTTGCCGACAAGAATAATGCGTCTGAAAATATCGTCTTCGGGATTTTTATAATGTGCATCACAGGTAGCACAAACCGGAAGGCTTAATTTTTTGGCTAATTCAATTATTTTTTTATTATTGGCTCTGAGGCTTTCTTCGTCAATAACATTGCCCGTTCCAATGAGAAACAGGTTGTTTACAAGCGGCTGGATTTCAAGATAATCATAAAATGAAGCTATTCTCAATAATTCATCTTCATTCAAACCGTTAACGATTCCCTGATAAAGCTCTCCCGCTTCACAAGCGCTGCCTATTATAAGTCCTTCCCTCATTTCCGTTAAACGGGACTTCGGGATAAGGGGATATTTATAGAAATATTTTAAGTTCGATTCAGAAACAAGTTTATATAAATTTTTGAGCCCGGTTTGGTTTTTTACTAGTATTATCTGATGGTATGGCTTGAGAGAAGTAATGTCATGTTCTTTGACTCTCTCTATCATCTTTTCAAAGATCTTAGCAAGCATCTCAGCATCAGATGATGCCCTGTGATGATTAAAATCGCCAAGATTATAATGTCTTGCCAGAGCGTCAAGAGTATGACGCTTAAGATTCGTATTGATGGTTCTTGAAAGGCTTAGTGTATCGATATAAAGATTATTGAACTTTATATTGTTGTCAGAAGCAGCTTTTCTTATGAAGCCAATATCGAAATTTGCATTGTGTGCAACAAGTTTTCTTTCGCCTACAAACTCGAGAAATTCAGGAAGAACTTCCGAAATAACTCTCGCATCCCTGACGTCTTCGTCCTTAATGCCGGTTTTTTCCGATACCTCGGCAGGAATACTTCTCTGAGGATTAACCATTGAATTGTAGGTACCCAGAATTTTGCCGTTTTTATAAATAGCTGCACCAATCTCCGTAATTGCATCGTCATCGACGCTTAAACCGGTGGTTTCTATATCAAATACCGCAAATTCTTCATCCGGGTCATAATCGTATCCCTCTATTTTTATGTTGGAATCATCATTCACGAAATATGCTTCCAATCCGTAAATAACTTTGATTCCTTCTTTCCCGTTTTCCTTGTCATAGAGAGAATCTGCCGCCAACATTGCCACAGGAAAACTTTGTAGATTTCCATGATCCGTTATAGCAACGGCTTTATGTCCCCATTTATATGCTGTTTTCACGATATCGTCTGCTCTGTTGATAGCGTCCATTGCAGACATGACGGTGTGAAGATGAAGTTCTACCCTTTTTTTCGGCTCATTGTCCATTCTTTCAATGGATTTTATCTTCATTACGTCATTGTATGTCAGGTTATATTCACCTGAGAATGAGTCTTTTCGAACCGTGCCTCTTATGGCGTAAGACGATCCTATTTTAAACATGGTTCCGACTTCTTCAGCGAACGCAGATTCAACACTTTTGACAATACTTATCGATGAGGCCCTGTCGGTCAGGGATATTGTGAATATCTGTCTGTCACCCTTCTTATTCTCTTTAACCTCTACGTTCCAAACTTCTCCTATGACTATTATGTTTCGGAAAGGAGAATTCACCATCGTCAGGGGAGTTATGCCCGATATTTCAAATTCATTTCCGGATATGAGTTCAGGAGAGGAGATATCAAAAGTCATAAATCCGGAATGCACAGTTTTTTCGTCGATATATTTTATTTCATCACTGTCTAAAAGAAGAGAGCTTTTGAGGTTCGCTTTTTTTATCTCCGTGGTTTCAGACTGTTTTTCACTTTCGGAAAATTCGTGCGCACGCCTTTCCTGTTCGTGTGCTATATTTTCATTTATATGTTTTAATAATTCATTCTGCTCTTCGTAAAACGCTTTTGTGTACTCATCAGTATCATCACTGCTTACAATGTTTATGGAGTAGTCGAGTCCAAACTCATAACGGATAATTCCTTCAGCCACCTTGACGGTATTTGCGTTGTTAAGAAGATTTATACCCGCATCCGAATATGGTATGCTTACATTAATCACATTTCCGTTTACATCTGATTTGAAATTATCGAAAAATCCTTTTGAAACAACCCCGAGCCTGTATACTTCTTCGAAAACCTCGCTGAGATAATCGGCAGTGAAAAGATCACTGTTGTATTTAGTAAAAAACCTGATATCCGACAACTTATAGTTTTCTTTTATCTTTTTTTCTATTCCATAAACAACCGACTTACGGAACAGTTCCGGGAGAGTGCAGTAGACTTTTGCAATTTTATCTGCTTTATTATATTTTATTTCAACAGAATCGGCTTCATCAAAAAATCTCTTCTCTTGTTCATCAAGATTTTTTTCAATTGAAGCAAAAAAATCCGCCAACTTCTTATTGCTCATCTTGACCTCTGCTAAATTTATATCTCGTTCTCAATCATGCATACCAGGCAGTCTACGGCATCTGATTCGGATATTTTCTTTACAGGTATTCCCTTCTTGAAAAGAAGAAATTCTCCTTCTGCCCCCGCTACGCCGTAATCTGCTTCTCTTGCTTCACCGGGGCCGTTAACAACACACCCCATTATAGCGACAGTAATGTTTTTCCCTTTTGTATCAACGCTTTCGAGTGCGGATTTGAATTTTGCGACTGTTTCGATAAGATTGACTCTCGTCCTTCCGCATGTCGGGCATGAGATAATATCAATACATCCTTTTTTATTCAGTTTGAGAGAATTCAGTATTTCCCTTCCGGCCCTGACTTCCTCGACAGGATCGGCAGTCAGCGATACTCTCAGCGTGTCTCCGATTCCATTTAAAAGAAGCGTGCCGATACCGATAGCGTTTTTTATAAGACCGGAATATCCGTCTCCGGCCTCTGTAACTCCTAAATGTATAGGAAGTTCTGTTTCTCTGGCTATGATTTCGGTGGAGCGTACCATTGTCTCGATATTGGATGATTTAATTGATACAACTATATCGTCAAAGCCGCAGGACTCGAGCGTTTCTATCTCCTCAAGAGCAGATGCAGCAATTGCTTCTGCAGTAGGTCCTCCATATTTAGTGAGAACACTTTTGCTTAATGAACCGCTGTTTACACCTATTCTGATTGGGAGCCCCTTTGACTTGCAGGCTTCGGCTACTTCCTTAACCTTCCACTTTTCTCCTATGTTTCCAGGATTGATTCTGATTTTGTCTGCTCCGGATTTTATCGATTCAAGAGCAATTTTATAATCAAAATGAATATCTGCCACGAGCGGGACGGTTATTCCCTCTTTTTTTGCAATCTTGAAAATCTCGGCATTTTCTATTTTTGGCACAGCAAGTCTGACAATTTCACATCCCGCTTTTTCAAGCTCTTTTATCTGCCTGATTATCAGATCATATTTATCTGAAGAAACATTGGTCATGGACTGAATTCTGACGGGATTCTCCCCGCCT
>CACXBN010000328.1 GCA_902765885.1 uncultured Ruminococcus sp.
AATAGCCCGTAACTAGATTCAGCCGATTCTTTGCAATTTGCAGTTCTGCACCCTTGAAGTGATAAACCTGATTCTGTATGCAGATATCAATCAGTTCATCAACATCCGGAGCCTTAATGCTCTCTACATTCCTCTGCTCTTCCAGATATTTACTGCTGTCGATCAGATAACCGCCCTTTACTCCGCCACCCGTACCTAAAGCAATTATTGTTTTAGCAGCCGTTACAAACTTCTCGCTGTGATCAACAACAACTACCGTGTGCTTTTGCGACAGTGCTAATACATTATCATAGACAAAATCCTTTTCTTTCCCGGAAAGTCCGGCAAGCGGTTCATCCAGAACGATTATCAGATCTGTCAACTGTGTGTTGAATACCTGAACCATTCTAAGCCTTTGCAATTCGCCACCGGAAAGGGTCGGTATAGATCTGTTAAAAAACAAATGCCCGAGGTTCAACTCATTTGCCTTTGCTATAAAACTCTTGAGCATGTTTAATGTGAATGACAGACGCTGATCATTGTTATCCCGATCCAATGAAGAAACAACATGTATCAAATCTCTAAAAGGCAAAGACATGAAGTCTCCAATAGAAAGCGATCTGATTTTATATTGCTCCAGTTCCGGTGAATACTTCTTTCCATGACAGCATGGACAAGGAGTTTCACTGTAATATTGTTTTCCTATGGAGTGATTCGGGAGCAGCGGTTTTCCTGTCATTACCCCGTAATATTTGCTGGTCCTTTTGGAAAACATATTCGTTTTCTTGTATCTGATGGAATACTTCTTCTCGCTTTCTCCGTAGAGGATCTTATTCTTCTCATCAGCAGAAAGATCTCTGAATGTTTTCTTAGGATCTATTCCCTCATCTATACAATACTCTTTGATTATCTCAGAGTAGAAATCCTTATATCTGTTCCAGCATTTGAATGGATCCTTTTCAAGTGGAATATTATAATCAATGATCCGGTTCTCATCCAGCGTGCTCTTTGTTCCAAGCCCATGGCACTCCGGGCATAAATTACTCTCTTTATTCAGAACAAAGATGTCTTCAGAAAGGCCTAAGGTTGCAGCATAAATAAGACCAATGCTTCGATTAAGGCCAAAATATGTTCCGATGGTTGATCGCAGATTATTGTTGTGGTTTGTCTGCTTGATCGGAACCGCTGCGACCATGTTAGAGAAGGCTCTTACCTTGTATGTCGGCTCTGAGACATTATCTGCAAACATAGACATGAACTCATGCTGACCTATCTGTGCAAGGGTGTCATAAGCCAACGAGGATTTCCCACTCCCAGATGGTCCGATTATTAAGTTAATCGCATTCTTTTCCAGCGTTACATCAATAGTCTTTAGATTATTGGTTTCAACGCCTTCTAAGATAATGTCATTCTTCATTTAACTCACACTTTCAGATATGATCCGGTAAAGATCCTGTATCAGAAATTCCAGTGTCTTCTTCGAATGCACGCAGAACCTTTCATCCAATGAATGTATTGTATTGCCTTCTTTCAGATGCATGGCGTTTATCGGACAACCGCCGCCGCATATTCCAAGTGCCGGGCAGTCCTGGCATTCCTCTTTGTTTACTGGTGTCAACTGAGACCATTCAAGAAAATCAGGATGCTTTGTTGCGTCGAATTCGTAATCGTCTACATTTGTGACAAAGTATTGCTTATTATGAAGACAGCCATGACAAATGCCAACCTCACCGCCTGGGGCAACGACGATCTGGCCACCGCCGGTGGCAGCGCAGTCAGAAAAGTAAACCTGGGCTTTTGTGAAGGCTTTCAGTTTTCTCATGATACGGTCTTCATAGATCCCGAGTTTTCTAAGTTCCACAAATTCGTCCAGAATAAACTGAGCCGCAGCCTCGTTATACTCCTGCGGAACAACGAAATTCTCGTCCGACATCAGTATGTTGAATCCAAACGACCTGACTCCATATTTGTCTACCAAGCTAAGGATATCCTTTGTGTTTTTAATTGTTTCTTCGCTCAAGGTAACAGAAAGAGATACATCGACACCTAATGACTTGCACATGTCAAGGGTTTTCAGGATTCTCGAGTACACGTTATTACCCGCAACATCTACCCTCATGCTGTTTGCTTCTTCTGTAAATCCATCTACCGAAATGGCGATCGATACTCCAAGTTCCTTTAGTTTCAAGACTCGTTCCTCTGTAAGAAGAAGACCATTTGAAACCATTGACATCTCGATGTTCTTGATGCATTTCTCTTCATCCCGCATATTATTGATCTTCTCGGCGATGTATACCAAAGTATCATAATTGACTAATGGTTCACCACCATAGAAAATCAGCACCGGAGTATTGTCTTCTGTATCAAGCCCGGATAGTTTTATCTGCCTGATAAAGAAATCGATTGCCTTATCCGCTGTCTCCCGGCTCATATTTTCTAGGGTAAAATTGCTTCTTTTCAAGGCATCGTTGTTCCCCAGGAAGCAATATTTACATGCTAAGTTGCACTGTTCGCTTGTAATCATGTAGCACACATTGATTGCAGGTGCCGGTATTTTGCTTTTTACAAACTTCAGTACTTTTTCATCATCGTCCTCAGAATGGTTGAGTATCTTGTATTTTACCAGTTCGCCCACTTCATTCTTTATGTTGTCAGGCGCATCTTCATACTCGTTGCAAAAAGGACTTACAAGCCAAGCCTGTAAGTCCTCATAAGCACTTTTCTTCAAATACACTGGTTTCATTCTGAGAGAGTGATACAGGGCAACGGCACCATCTAAATCAAATACATGGGCAT
>CACXBN010000329.1 GCA_902765885.1 uncultured Ruminococcus sp.
ATCAAAAGAGCGGGCTGTATCTCATGATTCAAGTCACGAGTGTCAGCGTGCAAAATGATTAAAAAATCACCTCACGTCGCTTTTGTGGGGTGGTTTTTTCGTAAAGAGCCCAAAATGCAGGGTGATGTCAGGCGCCAGATACATCTTGATATTTCGTAAACAGATTATCTCGGGTCAGAATGCGGAATTTTCGCATGAATTTGCCTGAACTTATGGCATTTTTTATTGATTGAAACAACGTTTTATGGTACAATAACACAAATATGTTTTTGAGAGGAAAATGATGTATGAAACAGGACAGTGTACAATTGCAAGTCGTAAAAATTGCTGTCGGCTCAGCAGTGCTGTCACTGATTTGTGCCGTTGTTTTCATTGTCATCGGAAAGTTTGATATTTCCGTCCTTCTCGGGCTCATCATAGGTTTTGTGATGTCAGTCGGCAATTTTATCCTTATGTCGCTGGGAGTAGTTAAGGCACTCGAGACAGGAGATGAACTGACCGCAAGGAGAAAGCTCAGAACTTCATATCTCATCAGGATCATCGGAATGGCTGTGATTATGGCTGTGTCTCTCATAGTCGATTTTATAAATCCCATCCCCGTTCTGCTGTCTGTGTTTTACGTAAGGATAACTATTTTTGTCCTGGGCTTTTTCGAAAAGAAAAAAAGCATGGACGAGGTGGTTGCATCGACAGAACCAGACGGTCATTCAGAGATTGAAGAACCGGAAGAAGAGCAAAAGGAAGATGAATTTGAGAAGTTCGTAGGCAGTTTCTATAAGGAACCCAAACAAAAAAAGAATAATAAAGACAACGATAACGGTGATCCCGATGCTGATACGGTCGGGAATCAGCCGGATAGGAAATAGATTATGGACAATATTAGTATTCAGGGTGCCAAAATATATTTTGAAATACCCATTTTCGGCGGAATACCCATTACCGAAACACAAGTGAACTCTTTGATTGTCATAGCCGTGATTTTTGTTTTGTGCTTAGTGCTCACGAGAGGACTTAAAGTCAAACCGACGTCTAAGAGACAGCTTGTGGCCGAGTGGATAGTGGAAAAGGTCGAGGGTCTGGTGAAAGACAATATGGGGTCAAAGTTCGAAGGATTTGCTCCGTTTGTAGCCGCTCTCATCGGATTGTCAGCATTTTCATCGCTTTCCGCACTTTTCGGAATGTATCCGCCTACTGCGGATCTGAACACTGTGGCAGGATGGGCGCTCCTCGTGTTCGTAATGATCACATATTACAAAATCAAGGCGAACGGATTCGGGGGCTATCTCAAAGGATACACAAAGCCTTTCGCGCTATTCACACCGTTCAATATTCTTTCAGAACTGGGAACGCCCGTTTCCATGGCATTCCGTCATTTTGGAAATATCGTTTCGGGCACCGTAATCTCAGCGCTTGTATACTCGGCGCTTGCCGCACTCAGCACGGCTGTCCTCGGGTGGCTGCCGGGTGTGCTTGGAAAGATCCCGTTTCTTCAGGTCGGTATTCCGGCAGTGCTGTCAATATATTTTGATGTGTTCACATCGTGCATGCAGGCATTCATTTTTGCAATGCTGACCATGCTGTACATAGCCAGCGCAGCTCAGCCTGACGAGGAAGGCTGACAAAAAAAGAATCTAATCATCAGGAGAATAAAAAATGGAAATCGCAAAAGCAATCATAATGGCCGGATGTGCGGTCGGAGCAGGACTTTCCCTAATCGCGGGTATAGGCCCCGGTATCGGTGAAGGATACGCAGTAGGAAAAGCATGTGAGGCAATCGGAAGACAGCCTGAAAGCAAATCATCCGTTACATCAACAATGATAATGGGTTGTGCTATTGCAGAGACCACGGGTATCTACGGCTTTGTAATGGGCCTTCTTCTCATGATTCTCGCCCCGAATCTTTTCATAGGCAAACTTTGATCAAAAAAATTCTTCTAAGAGGTTAAATATATGGAAATCGCAAAAGCAATCATAATGGCCGGATGCGCGGTCGGAGCAGGACTTTCCCTTATCGCAGGTATAGGCCCCGGTATCGGTGAAGGATACGCAGTGGGAAAAGCATGTGAGGCAATCGGAAGACAGCCCGAAAGCAAATCATCTGTTACATCAACGATGATAATGGGTTGTGCTATTGCAGAGACCACGGGTATCTACGGCTTTGTAATGGGCCTTCTTCTCATGATTCTTGCCCCGAACCTTTTCATAGGCAAACTTTGATTTTTATAACTACAAATCCTTTCAGGAGACATAAAAATGGGTGATAATCTAGAGCTGATATCGCTGAATATATGGCATATCATTGCGACGATTGCAAACCTACTCATCCTTTTCTTCATTCTCAAGAAGTTTCTGTGGAAGCCCGTCAAAAAGGTAATGGCAGAAAGACAGGGCCAGGTGGATGAGATATATAAAAATGCCGAGGAATCGGCAGCAATCGCCGAAAGAGATAAGCAGCTTTATGCTGAAAAGCTGAATAACGCGCAGGCCGAGGCGGAGAACATAATAAAAACCGCAGCAGTCCGCGCTGACAGGATCAGTGACGGTATAATCGCAGATGCCAAGGAAAAAGCTGACCAGACTCTCAAGAAAGCCGAAAGCGATATAGAACTTGAAAAGAAAAAAGCCATGAATGACCTGAAAAATGAAATTTCAGGCATATCGATGGAGATAGCTAAAAACGTTGTCGGACGAGAAATCAACGAAAAAGACCACAAGGATCTTATAGATAGCTTTATAGAAAATATCGGAAGCGGTGAATCATTATGAACAGCGCGGTAGATAAGGAATATGGTCGTGCTCTTTATTCTCTGGCGGAAGAAGAGCACGCGGAAGTCGAGATCTTAAATGAAATCAGGGCTATCAGGGAGTTTCTGTCACCTGAGTATGTTTATCTGCTTTCAGACCCGGCCATTCCAAAAGATGAAAGAATCGGATTTGTTTCCGAAGCGTTTGACGGTAAGATCAACAAATACCTGGCAAATTTTCTTAAGCTGATGACTGAAAGAAACAAGGCATATGATATCAAAGGGTGCTTCAGGGAATATGAAAACATCTATTACGATGCCTTCGGGATTGTTCGTGTCAAAGCTGAAAGTGCTGTTGAAATAAATGAGGAACAGAGAACAAAACTCCAGGCTAAACTTGAGGCATATACCGGAAAGATAGTCGAGATCGAATACATCGTAAGAAAAGACCTTGTTGGCGGAATGAGACTTCAGTTTGCCGGCAGAAGGATCGACGAGACCATAAAGAAAAAGTTCAGGGATATAGAAAGCCGGCTTATTCACACGGTTGTGTGATCCCTGTATTTTCAATTTGACAGAATGAGGAGCACTTCTGATGAGTGTTAATTTGCGCCCTGATGAGATCAGCGGCATCATAAAAAATCAAATCAAAACATACGAAAATAAAACGAGGGAAGCCGAAACCGGAACGGTAATAACATGCGGCGACGGCATCGTAAGGGCGTTCGGACTGGACAACTGCATGGCCAATGAGCTCGTTAAATTCGAAAACGGGAAATACGGCATGGCTATGAACCTCGAAGAGCAGACTGTATCCATCATTATGCTTGACGACACAGAGGAGATCAGAGAGGGTACAAGAGTGAGAAGGACCGGAAACGTTGTTTCCGTTCCCGTGGGTGAAGGCCTTATAGGACGCATTGTGAATGCGCTCGGCAATCCGATTGACGGAAGGGGGCCGACAGGCTGCACAGAGCTGCGCCCCATTGAAAGAGATGCACCCGGAATAATCAAGAGAAAAAGCGTCAGTGTGCCGCTCCAGACAGGTATCAAGGCTATCGATTCAATGATCCCGATAGGAAGAGGTCAAAGAGAGCTCATAGTCGGCGACCGTCAGACCGGAAAAACCACCATAGCCATAGACACGATTCTCAATCAGAAGGGAACCGGTGTCATCTGCGTTTATGTAGCAATCGGCCAGAAGAACTCAACGGTTGCGACCATAGCCGAAACACTGAAAAAATCCGGAGCCGATGCCTATACCATAGTTGTTGACGCATCCGCATCCGAAGCTGCGCCGCTTCAGTACATTGCTCCGTACTCAGGCTGTGCCATAGCCGAATATTTCATGGATCAGGGAAAAGATGTGCTGATAGTGTACGATGACCTCTCAAAGCATGCCGTCGCATACAGAGCTCTGTCACTGCTGATCAGAAGACCGCCGGGACGTGAAGCTTATCCCGGAGATGTATTCTACCTGCATTCAAGACTTCTTGAAAGAGCAGCAAGAGTCGCTCCTGAATACGGCGGAGGATCCATCACTGCTCTTCCCATTATCGAAACACAGGCAGGAGATGTTTCGGCATATATTCCAACGAATGTTATTTCGATCACAGACGGACAGATATTCCTTGAAACCGAACTGTTCCATTCCGGAATCATTCCGGCAGTCAACCCCGGCATATCCGTTTCAAGGGTCGGAGGATCAGCTCAGACCAAGGCACTCAAAAAAGTATCCGGGCCGATGAAGCTTCTTTATTCACAGTACAGAGAACTTCAGACTTTCGCACAGTTTGGCTCCGACCTTGATGCCGACACCAAAAAGAGACTTGCGCTTGGCGAAAGGATAGTCGAAGTACTCAAGCAGGACAAGAACTCTCCTGTCCAGATGGAATATCAGGTCGCTGTTATTTTTGCTGTCGTCAATGGTTATCTGAACAATATAAAAGTAGAAGATGTCAGCGAATATGAAAAAGAGCTGTATGAGTATCTGAGGACAGACCACGACGAACTTATGAAGCGTCTGGCTGATACCGGAGAGCTCACGGATGATGATCAGGATAAGCTGTCGGCAGCCCTGACCAGATTCGAGGAAAAATTCACCGAAGAAAAATACGGAAAAAAGATTGATTAACGGCGGGTAATATGGGAACAGCTAATGTAAAGGCTATTCGAAACCGCATAAAAAGTGTTGATTCAACAAAACACATAACCAAAGCCATGGAGCTTGTAGCCTCTTCCAAAATCAGGAGAGCAAGCGAAAGAATGGAGAAATCTAGGGAGTACAGGGAGATAATGCTTGACGCCTTCGCAGAACTGTCGGGTGAGGAGAGCGTTTACTCGGTAAATAGGGACGAATCCCTGCCATGCGTATACATCGTCATTGCAGGAGACAGAGGACTTGCCGGAGGCTATAACAATAATATTTTCAGAACATCGATGTCCGTATTGAAAGAGAATGATATTGTTATTCCGATAGGTAAAAGAGCCCTGGACTATTATTCCAAAAGAAATTACAGGCAGCTTCCGGAATTGTGTTGTGGTTCCGTTGAACACTTTACCTCTATTGAGGGGGCAAAAATAGCCGATTTAATAAAAGAACTTTACGACAATAATCAGATATGCAGGGTATGTCTGATATCGACAAGGTTTAATACCATGCTGTCACAGACTGCGGAAACAACAACGCTGCTTCCTCTTGGTGAGCTTGCTGACGAAAGAAAGTCTGAAATCACGGTTGAATCCATCAGACCTGAGTATGAGCCCAGCCTGGAAGAGATTCAGGCAGCATTGATACGCGAGTATATATCCGGTGTTCTCTGTTCTTATGTAGCCGAGGCGTACGCTTCCGAACTTGCTGCAAGAAGGTCTGCGATGGATACGGCGACCAAGAACGCTGACGAGATGCTGGAGAATCTGAACATTACATACAACAGGGCAAGACAAGGCGCGATTACACAGGAAATCACGGAAATTGTCGCGGGGGCCAATGCATAACCAAAGTAATTTATGATATCAAAATGGAGATAAAAAGATGGCAAACGGTATTCACATCGGTAAAGTAACCCAGGTAATAGGACCTGTCATCGACATCAGATATGATGACGGAGAAATGCCTGACATACTCAATGCCATAGAGATCAAGCATGAGGGACGAAGAATAGTGGCAGAAGTAGCCGCGCACATCGGTGACAATCTTGTGCGCTGCATAGCCATGAATGCGACAGACGGTATATGCCGCGGTATAGAGGCGGTCGATACGGGCGCGAAAATCAAGATTCCCGTAGGAAACGAGACACTTGGACGTATTTTCAACGTTCTCGGAGATACAATCGATGAGCTCGGACCGGTTGAAACCGAAGAAAAATGGGAAATTCACAGACCGGCGCCGACATATGAAAACCAGTCAGTTGAAACCGAGATACTCGAAACGGGCATCAAAGTCGTAGACCTGATATGTCCCTATACCAAGGGAGGAAAAGTCGGACTTTTCGGAGGCGCCGGAGTAGGGAAAACAGTCCTGATTCAGGAACTTATCCACAATGTCGCTACCGAGCACGGCGGATATTCTGTTTTTACCGGTGTAGGTGAGCGTTCCAGAGAGGGAAATGACCTGTATAACGAAATGAAGGCATCGGGAGTTCTCAAGAAGACCGCACTTGTTTACGGTCAGATGAACGAACCGCCGGGAGCAAGAATGAGAGTCGGACTTGCCGGACTGACCATGGCCGAATATTTCAGAGACCGTGAAAATCAGGACGTGCTTCTGTTTATAGACAACATCTTCAGATTTACACAGGCCGGATCAGAAGTATCAGCTCTTCTGGGAAGAATGCCTTCAGCAGTTGGATATCAGCCTACGCTTGCTACCGAAATGGGAGAACTTCAGGAGAGGATTACATCCACCAAACGCGGTTCAATAACCTCGATACAGGCAGTATATGTTCCTGCGGATGACTATACCGACCCGGCGCCGGCAACGACGTTTGCTCATCTTGACGCAACGACTGCACTCAGCAGATCCATAGCATCTCAGGGTATTTATCCGGCAGTTGATCCGCTTGAATCGAGTTCAAGGATCCTAACTCCCGAAATAGTTGGCGAGGAGCATTACAGAGTCGCGCGTGAAGTGCAGAGAATACTCCAGAGATACAAGGAGCTTCAGGACATTATTGCCATAATGGGTATGGACGAACTTTCTGAAGAGGACAAGCTCACCGTAACAAGAGCCAGAAAAGTCCAGAGATTCATGTCCCAGCCGCTGCATGTAGCAGAAGCATTCAACGGATTCCCAGGCAGATATGTAACCATAAAGGAAACTATAAGAGGATTCTCGGAAATAATATCCGGCAGCTGTGATGATCTGCCGGAAAGTGCATTCCTGTATGCCGGATCAATAGACGAAGTTTATGAAAAAGCAAAAGGGAACAAAGGAGTGAACTGATGAAAGAGTTCCCTTTAAAAATAGCATCTCCCGAAGGACTTCTGTTTGACGGCAATGCCGTACAGCTGTCTGTCCGCGGAATATCCGGCGAACTCGCGATCCTTGCTGGACACATTCCTTTTGTTACAGCCCTCAAAGAAAGTGAATGCAGGATATACATCGGAAATGACGGAAAAGAAATACGCCGTGCCCATGTGACCGGAGGAATGCTGATTGTGACAAAGGACTGTGTCAGAGTGCTGTCGTCAGGTTTTACATGGGAAGAAGACAATAAAAAGCAGATATAACACGAAAATTCGTAATTTGAGCAACTGACAGTTTTTTCTATATAAGTTGGAGGAAACTATGTTACATAAAACCGGATTTTTCCTTAAGTTTATCTCCTCAGTACTGGCAGTGGTAATGCTGATTGGTTTATTTGCATGTGACAGTTCCGGAAAACCGGATCCTGAAGATACTGCAAATGTCTCGGAATCGGATGACCAGCCTGTCCCGGAAACTGACCCGCTTGATGGCCTCAACTATAAGGGAGAAGTTTTCACTATCCATACATCCACAAATGTAATCGGGAGTCTGACCAATTCCTTTAAATCCTCAAACTACCTCATACAGGGAGAAGAGGAGATGCAGGCTGACAAGGCTGCAAACTCCGCATATAAACGGAACAAACTCGTTGAAGAAAAGCTCAATATCAAGCTTAACTACATCGAATCAAACTATGAATACAACGAGGTCACGACGAATGTTCGTGAGCTTATAAAATCGGGCGCGGATGATATAGGCCTTATAATCAATGATATAAGGACAATAGTCCTAGCGACAGAAGGACTTCTTCACGATGCCAGATACGGATCGTATTTTGACTTCTCAAAGCCATACTGGTATGATGACCTTATGGCCAGTGCCTGTCTCAATGATAACACAAGATTTGCCCTTATGGGCGACTACTTCATAGACATTCTGAGATACACGAACTGTCTTCTTTTCAACAAAGATCTGTATACAAGATTCGGATGTGACGGCGAGAGCATTTACGATATCGTCAGAGACGGGGATTGGACTTTTGATACCATGATGGCCATGCTTCAGGGCGGAGAAGGATATCCTTATACATCTACATACATAGATGCAACCGGAAACAGGAAACGTGACAGGCGAGATACGTACGGACTCGTCATGCATGACTGGTGGGGACCGATGATTCCGTTTATGACAGCTGCCGATCCTGGGTATATTTCAAGAAATGAGGAAGGATATCCGGAGATTACCACATACAATGAAAGGACGATATCTCTTCACGACAAGATGATGAAGATGCTGTATCTCGATGAGACCGGCATAGGTAAAGTCTTTAATTTTGATAATGATGACACAATACTAGCGTTTGTTGAAGACAGGGCCCTGATTCTCGGCGGCGAGATGGTAGGCTCTCTCGAATCAAGCGTATATGCGGATTCGGAAGTCAACTTTGCGATCCTCCCGTATCCTAAACTTGATGACATGCAAAAAGATTACATATCACCGATACATGACACTGCTGAAATAGGTTTTATACCCGCAACACTGTCAATAGAAAATCTTCAGGTGGCATCAGCCGTGATCGAAGCTCTCTCAAGAGAGACCGTGAATACGGTAATTCCCGATTACTATGAGTCAACACTCAAGATACGCTATGCAAGAGAATCTGCAAATGCTGAAATGCTTGAACTCATACACGATCATTACAATTCCGCGTTCGTTGTTGCATGGACAGTCTCCGTGAACAATTACTTCCTTGAGGGAATATACAGCTCAGTCTATCAGAACTCAAATACGTTCACATCTTATTGCAGAATGTATGAGTCTGCAGCACAGGAAAAACTCAGGGAGCTTATATTCAATCAGGAACTGGTAATCGAACAAATGGAAGACCAATATGGAAAACTTACAAATTAAAAATACGGGACAGCGGTGTAGAAGCCTCTGTCCTTTGCTGTATTATTACATGTTTTGCGCAATATTGAAATGACAGGAAAAATATGTTAAAATTTCTCGATACACGAAAACATTTTCTAAAACGGACATGATCCGGGGGGACATATTTTGGATAACAACCG